>JANMIB010000023.1:0-6328 GCA_031375605.1 Allobosea sp.
GTGGAGGGATCGACCGCGCCTTTGAAGGTGCCAATGCGATGTTCGTAGTCGTTGCGCACGTCGATCAGCACCACATCTGGCCTGTCCATCAAGGCGTTCCAGTCCTTCGCCTCGACATGGGTGCCTGCCGCCAACAGGGGATCGACGCTGTCATCTCCGATCGTGACGATCTCGCGCTTGAGCTTCACCTTCATGCGCAGGAAGGGCATGGTCTCTGCAAACGAGAACTTGATCTCCAGTTCGTCCAGACCCGTTGTGGTCTTGATGGCTGCCAAAGCCTCGTGAAGCTGGTGACCTGTTCCGGCGATCGTGCCGTTGATGCCCTCATGAGCCACAAGCAGTGTGCCCGCCACGCCGACGCGCTCGCAGGCCTGCTCCAGCATGGCGCGCAACCCATGCGGTTCGGCAATGCGTGCAAAGCGATAAAGCGTTGCAATCTGGATATGATTTTTCGGTGTATCCATGCCCTGCATCTACACAAGTTGGCCTTTGCCCCGCAAGCACTCGCGCATGTCCTGTGACTCAGCTATTGCCTGATCGCATTCGTGCAGGGGCCTCCATGACAGCAGCAGAGATCAACCTCATCGGCTACATCGCGGCTGCCTGCACCACGCTGTGCTGGCTGCCGCAAGCTGTGCGCACCATCCGCACCAAGGACACAAAGGCCATCTCGCTCTGGACCCAGAGCCTGTTTGCCATCGGCATCGGCTTCTGGCTGGTGTATGGCATTTTTGCGGGCAGCATGCCGATCGTGGCATCGAATGCCATCACGCTGCCGCTGGTGCTGATCGTGCTCGCCATGAAGGTCCGTTATGGCTGAACGGAGTCAGGGCAGCGAAACGGGCAATTTCTCGCGCAATTGTTTCACCCAATCATCAAGGCGGGCCTTGTTGACGCCGAAATCGCTGCGCCCGAGCCTGCTGCGGGAATACAGCGCCAGCGTCGAGCGACCGCCGCCCAGATCG
This sequence comes from Allobosea sp., assembly GCA_031375605.1. Classification (GTDB taxonomy): domain Bacteria; phylum Pseudomonadota; class Alphaproteobacteria; order Rhizobiales; family Beijerinckiaceae; genus Allobosea. The sequence goes on from JANMIB010000023.1 coordinate 966, forward strand.
ATGAAGCGCACGCTGATCGTGTCGGGGAAGCGCATCAGCCGTGTCCGGGCCAGGAAGCGGTCCTGCACCTTGGCCTCGTCGCGGGCGAGCGGAAACACATCCGGATCATTGACCTCAATGACCCGGACAGCATCACGCAGCCGCGCCACAGGTGCGTTGAAAATCGGGCTTGTGCCGTCGGTTCTGGCGCTGCCGCACATGTCTGGCGGGCAGATCAGCGCATCGTTGGAGCTTGAACTGCGTGTGATGGTGGCAAAATCCACAGGGCCAAGGTCGGCGGGACCTGCCATCCTTGTCCAGAAACTTGCGATGCCGTAGCTTTCATCACCGCGCCAGATGGCGATGGAGAGCAGAACCGAAGAGACGAGCCCAAGGCCAGCGACAGTCCAGACCAGATTTCTCACGTCGTGAACTCGCTTTCGCATTTGCGTCGCCGGTCACAAGCGATACGCTGGTCACCGACCTTCCGCAACGGTGTCCCTCCTTATGCCCACACTCTCAATGCCGCACCTCTCGATGCCGCACCTGGTGCCCATCGCGCTTCTGCTGGCATCCAACATCTTCATGACCTTCGCCTGGTATGGGCACCTCACGTTCAAGACGACGTCCTTAGCGCTCGTGATCCTGATTGCGTGGCTGATAGCGCTGCCTGAATACATGCTCGCGGTGCCCGCCAACCGCATCGGCCATGCGGTCTATTCGGCTGCGGAGTTGAAGACCATGCAGGAGGTGATCACCCTCACGGTCTTCGCCTTCTTTTCGTATTTTTATTTGAAGGAGCCGCTGGGCTGGAACCATCTTGTTGGTTTTGGCCTGATCACGGCGGGTGCATTCTTCGTTTTTCAGGGCAAACAAACCTTATGACCAGCCATGACTTCATTTCCAGCCATCCCGCGACCGACCACTACCTGCGCAACGGTTACACATCCGTGCGCGGCATGTCCTCGCGGTTTGCCGCCGCCATCAGCGCCTGGTGCCTGAAGCATCAGGCCGCACATGGCATCAAGGGGCATTTTGCCGAGATCGGCACCTTTCAGGGGCGCTATTTCATCGCTCAGGCGCTGGCGCTGGAGCCTGGTGAAAAGGCGCTTGGCATCGATCTGTTCGATTGGCCCAGCACCGCGACCCTCGACATCTTTGTTGCCAACTGCCGCCAATGGGGCGTGAGTGATGAGCGGATGGTGGTGTGGAAAGCCGATTCAACCGCGATGGGCACCGAGGCCTTGCGGGCCAGACTTGGACCCGGCGATGTGCGGTTCTTTCATGTCGATGGCGACCATTCGCCCGAACCTCTCAAGCGCGATCTTGATCTGGCGCTGGCCGTGATGCACCCCAAGGGGCTGATCTGCCTCGATGACATGCTGCATCCGGGCTACCCGTTCCTCGTCACAACGGTCGAGCGCTGGCTTATCGCCAACCCCGACATGCGGCTGATGTGTGTCATCGACCGCGAGGACATCGTGGCCGCGCCCAAATTCCTGATCTGCCATGTCGATGCCGTGCCGCTCTACGAGAACGACCTGATGCGCCATTTTCAGCCCTATCATTTTGTGCTGGGTGGGGATGCACTGGGGCATTTCTGCGTAGTCCTGACACCGAACCCGCGTATTGCCGAGGTAGACTGATGACACCTTTTGTTGTCATCCCCGGCTCGCCCCAGGCGGGGAAAGGGGATCCACGACGAGGCGACAGATGGATCCCCTTCCCGGTCCTTCGGGCCGCCGGAGATGACACTGGACGAGCATTGCGCGCCGACGTTGACAGGCTGGCATGAGTCATCACATCTGAAACCTGTACAATACAGTCAACCAGCTTGGGGGCAGGACGTGACGGCATCAGGTTTTAGGGCGCGCGGCGTTGCAGCAGCGGTTGGTCTTGCTGTGGGAGCAATGTTGGCAACTCCGTCGGCTGTGCAGGCGCAGGCCGCCAATCAGCCTGCTGCCGCGCAAAAGCTCACCACTCTGGAGTTCTGCAACAACACCGGCTCCAAGGTCTTCATCGCATTGGTCTATTATGAGCACCGCACATCGAAATGGATGCTCAGTGCCTGGCATTCGCGCAACCCTGGCGAATGCAAGTCAGCCGGCAAGTACAGGTCTGGCATCACCTATTACTACGCCGAGAAGGAGGGCAGGGGGCTGCACTGGCCATCTGCAAACAAGATCGACAAGACATTCTGTGTGCCGCCGGGCAAGGTCGAACGGGTCCAGATGGGCGGCACCTGTGCCACCGGTGAGCGCAATGTCGGGTTTCACGGCATCAACGCGACGGGCGAGAGTTTCAAGTTCAACCTGAACAACTGAGCGCATGAAGGTTGGGCAGAACAGATTGGGCTGCGCAGATTGAACCTGCCGTCCGGATGGTTTACACATGAACGATACCGGCTGCCGACAGAAGCGGCCTTGAATGATGTCTGGGAGGACACTGCATGAACGCTCACGCCAGCATGCGGCCATGGCTGTCGCATTATCCTGAAAAAGTTCCTCACGAGATTGACGCATCACAGGTGAGTTCCCTCAGCGCGCTGATCAACGATGCCGTGACGGTTTACGCCAACCGCGATGCGTTCGAGAGCTTTGGCAAGTCCATCACCTTCACCGAACTGGGACGGGCGGCCAATGCCTTTGCCGCAAACCTCCAGGCCAGGGGCCTGAAGAAGGGTGACCGGGTGGCGATCATGTTGCCGAACATCCTGGCATACCCGGTGGCTCTGTGCGGCGCGCTGGTCGGCGGTTTCACGGTGGTCAACGTCAACCCGCTCTACACGGAACGGGAGCTGACGCACCAGCTGAACGATTCAGGCGCAAAGGCCATCGTCGTCATCGAGAATTTTGCGCATGTGCTGCAACAATCGCTGCCGCACGTGAAGCTCGACATGATTTTCGTGGCAACGCCGGGCGACATGATGGGCCTGAAGGGTCACATCGTGAATTTCGTCTCGCGCAAGATCAAGAAAGCCGTGAAGCCGTTTTCGTTGCCGGGTGCCATCCCGTTTGCTTCGGCTGTCACGGGCAATGCCAGACCTCAAGGCGTCAGCGTTGGCCCTGAGGATGTGGCGTTCCTGCAATACACCGGCGGCACCACGGGTGTTGCCAAAGGAGCCGTGCTCACGCATCGCAATGTACATTCCAACGTGCTGCAGGCGCAGGCCTGGCTCGACTGGTCGTTTTACAAGCCGGGTGATGCGCCAAACTACCAGCATGTGATGGTGACGGCGCTGCCGCTCTATCACATTCTCGCTCTCACCTGCTGCTGCCTCTACATGATGCGGGTAGGGGCAAAATGCCTGCTCATCGCCAACCCGCGAGACATTGACGGCTTCGTCAAGACGCTGAAAACCACACGTTTCACCATGATGTCTGGGGTCAACACGCTTTACAATGCGCTGCTGAACCATGCCGATTTCAAAAGCGTCGATTTCGCCAACTTGAGGTTTGCCGTGTCGGGCGGCATGGCAACCCAGGCTGCAGTTGCCAAAAGGTGGAAGGAGACAACGGGTGTCCCGCTGGTCGAAGGCTACGGCCTGTCGGAGACCTCGCCGGTTGCCTGCTGCAACCGGGCGGACATTGCCGAGTTCACGGGCACCATCGGTTATCCCGTGCCATCCACCGATGTCAGCATACGCGGGCTGGATGGGAACCAGGTTGCGGCAGGGCAGCCCGGAGAGATCTGCATCAAGGGTCCGCAGGTCATGCGCGGGTATTGGAACAGGCCCGATGACACCGCTGCTGCCATGACCTCCGATGGCTATTTCCGGTCAGGCGACATCGGCGTCGAGAATGTCGATGGCACGTTCAAGATCGTCGACCGGATGAAGGACATGGTGCTTGTCTCCGGCTTCAACGTCTATCCCAACGAAATCGAGGATGTGCTGGCCGGGCATCCGAAGGTGCTCGAGTCTGCCGTGATCGGCCTGCCGGATGCCAATTCAGGCGAGGCTGTTGCCGCCTACATCGTGCTGAAACCGGGACAGAGCGCCACGCCCGACGAAATCCGCGCCTTCTGCAAGGAGAACATGACCGGCTACAAGGTGCCGCGCCATGTCAGCTTCCGCCAGGAGCTGCCCAAGACAAATGTGGGCAAGGTGCTGCGCCGCGCGCTGCGGGACGAGGAAATGAAGAAGGCGGTGTGAGGCTCGATTTTTCCCCTCTCCCGCTCAAGGAGAGGGTGGCACGGCGCAGCCGTGACGGGAGAGGGCGCGAAGGGCTGCCTTGAAAGTGCCCTCATCCGTCTGCCTGCGGCAGCCACCTTCTCCCTGAACGTGAGAAGGAGAGGGAAAAAAGGCGTCACTGCCCGAGCGGCAGGCCCTCATCGAGCCAGCCCTTGTTGCGGCCGTCGCCGAGCATGCCGCCGCGCACATCGACGATGTTGGTCCAGCCGCGCTGGGTCAGGATGTCCTGCAAACGACGGGTGCGGCTGGCCGTGCGGCAGATGATGGCAATGGGCTTGCCTGGGTTTTCGGCCTTCAATGTTGCAAGTCTGGCCTCGAACACCGGCGAGGTCATGTCGAGCCTGATCGCGCCTTCGGCGACGCCGGTGTCCTTCCATTCCTCCGGTGTGCGGATGTCGACCATAATGACGTCTTTCGCCTTGGTGCGATCATACGCCTCGCGCACCGACATGGTGGCGCGCTCGCGTGCCGTTTGTGACAAAGCGGGCAGCGGCAGGGCGAGAAAAGCAATCAGGAGCGTGCGGCGTTTCATGGACGACAATTTCATGGACCACAGATAGGGCCGAGGGCAGCAAATGTCATCTGGAGGCGCTGTCGCATCACGGCTTCGCCGCTGCATCCGTCAGTGCCTTGAGCGCCTCGCCGGTGTGAACGACCGCGGGATGCTCCTTGGACAGGCCACGCGAGGCGGCGATGTCTGCCACGGCATCATAACCAAGCCAGACCTTGCCGGCGGCGTCCTGCCAGGCCAACGCGCGAAGCGGCAATGAAGCCCCCATTGTCTGTTCTGCCTGCATCATCGGTGTTCCGCCTTGCGGATTGCCGAAGATCAGCAGTTCGGTTGGCCGAAGTTCCTGATTGACGGATTTTGCCCCGGCCGCATGATCGACTCGCGCAAAGATGGTGAAGCCGCGCTCTTTCAGGATGGTTTCGAGCTTGTCGATTGTCACCTTGACCGTGGACGCGCTCTCCTTGCGCAGCAATTCTGCCGATGCGGCATTTGCCCCGAGCAGAACGGCGGCTGTTGACAGGGTGACCAGAACCCGGCGGATCATCGACATGAAGTTCTCCTTTGTGCTGATGCACATTCGCCATGCCAGCGTGATATGTTACAAAAATGATGCAGCACGCTTATCGGTCATGGAAATTCGCTTTTCTCTTTTCCACCTGATGATCTAAGAACTGCGACAGG
>JANMIB010000064.1:0-3147 GCA_031375605.1 Allobosea sp.
GTCGATGCCACATACAGTGATTTATCCAGCTCGCTCATCGCCGCCATGCCGGAGCGGACGCCAACCGGCAGGTTACTGAAAACAAAGCAGATGATCAGGATGATGCCCGTGCCGGTGATCTCCACCGGGGGGATATTGTACGTCAGAATGTAGGCCACGCCGATGACCGTGCCGGGCACACAAAAGGTCAGCATCAGCGCAAATTCAAGCAGCACCTTGCCCCTGAACTGCTGGCGCGACAGAACCCAGGCCGCGAGCAGCCCGATGGTGGCCGTGATTGGCGCAGCGATGGCAGCCAGCTGGATCGTGGTGAAGAACGAACCCCACGCGCCACCCGTCCACAGGATGCCGTTTGCGGTCCACTCCACCGAGAAGGCACGTCCGAAGTGCGAGAGCGTCGGCGTCCAGTCGCGGCCCCAGACCTTGACGAAGCCGCCTGCCAGCGCGAGCACATAGACAAAGATGGTGAGCGCGGCCCAGGGCAGCGCAATGCAGAAGGCAGCGCGGCGGATGGAGACGGGCAAGGGCATGGGGATACCTGAGTCGCCCTTGCCACTCATCGACACATAAGAGGCGCGGCCCAGCACGGCGCGCTGGATGATGAAAGCCACCAGCGCAAACAGCAGCAGGATCAGGGCCAGTGTCCCTGCCCTGCCGAAATCGGCCTGCGCACCAACGACAGCAAAGAAAATCTCTGTCGACAGCACGCCGAACGAGCCGCCCAGCAGGATCGGGTTGCCAAAATCGGCCAGGCTTTCAACAAACACGACCAGCCAGGCATTCGCGAGACCAGGGCGCATCAGCGGCAGGGTGACGGAGGTGAAGGTGCGCATGCGGCTGGCGCGCAAGGTCTGCGACGCTTCCTCCATGGTCGGCGAGATGCCCTGCACAACGCCGATCAACACGAGGAACGCCGTCGGCGTGAACGAGAAGACCTGTGCCAGCCAGACGCCGTTGAACCCGTAAATCCAGCGGCCAAGCTCGACGCCGGTCAGCGCCGCGACCCACTGGTTGACCAGGCCCGAGCGGCCAAAGATCAGGATCAGGCCCAGACCGATCACGAAAGGCGGCGTGATGATGGGCAGCACCGTGAGAAGGCGCAACGGCTTCTTGAAGCGAAAGCCGGTGCGCGTCACCACCAGCGCAAAGGCGAGGCCCAGCACCGTGCAGGATGTGGCGGTGGCAATGCCCAGCATCAGCGTGTTCCAGGCGACCCCGCAGGACGAGCCGGAATACAGGCACGCAATGCCCCAGATCTTCGCGGCGAACATGCGCTCGCTGAAGGCCGCGCTGAAGGTCAGCCCCGCTGGCGGGAACAAGGCCTGGCCGAGAATGGTCACGACCGGCCAGACCGTGAACAGCGCGATCGAGCCCACAAGCAAGCCGACAGACCCAGCGACGAACCTGTCTCCCCCGAACAGACCGCGCAGCGCCAGCCCCGTGGTGGTCAGCGCGGCAAACGCGGCAAACGTGATGGCCCCGCCCCAGCCGACGCCGAACTGGCGCTGCTCAAGATCGCCGAACAGGCTCTCCATGAACGGATAGCTCCAGCCGCGCACACCGATGAACCAGCCTTGCAGGATGATGGCCAGCAGACCGCCGATCCCTGCCATCAGCAGGAGATTGCCGCGCTGCTGCCGGTCCAGTCCGGGTCTGTACGCTGCCAGCGCGACCACAAGCGCCGCGATGATCGGCCAGAACCAGAAACGCTTGTGAAACAGGGATTGTCCGAGTGCACTCGCCGCGTCGGCGTCAGCCGCAAACAGGGCAAGGATGCCGCCAAGGCGCATCCCGTCCTGCTGCATGTGCCACGGCACCACGCACACGCCCAGCACAGCCGCCAGCCACCACCAGATCGAGGGATCGATCTTGGTCCGGGAGGCAGCCGAGGCATGCAAGGTGGCGGACGTCATGGCAGCAAACTTTCAGCACAGACACAGGTGGCGCGTCTCAGATCATCCCGCATTGAGATGGAACCCATCTCAATGCGGAAAGATGATCGATCATAATACCTTAGAGCATTGCTCTTGCACAAAACCGGTAACCACCCTCGCCTTCGCGAGGGCATGCTTTTGTGCGCAATGCTCTAGCGCGGCAGAGAGCCGATCTCGGCATCCCATTTGGCCAGCAGCCTGCGCCGTTCGGCGGATGAGCCGTATTTTGCGAAATCGTAATCGATCAGTTTCACCGATGACACATCCGGCACGCGCGGGTCGATCCTGGTGGCCTTGTGCGCCGGGAAGTGAAACTGGTTGAACTGGACGCCGATTTCCTGCGCTGGGCCGCTTTGATACCAGTCATAGAAGCGCTAGGCCTGCGCGAGATTGCGTGCCCCGCGAATGATCGACAGGCCAGCCACCTCATAGCCGGTGCCTTCGGATGGATATTCATAAGCGACCGGAAAACCTGCGACCTGCTCGGTTACGACGTCCATCACGAACGAGATCGAGACTCCGGTTTCGCCTCGTGCCGCCGCCTTGATCGGCGCAACGCCGGACCTTGTGTAGGCGTTGATGTTGGCATGCAGCTTCTTCAGATAATCGAAGGCCTGATCCTCACCCATGAGCTGCACCAGCGTGGCGATGACGATATAGGCCGTGCCTGACGAGTTCGGGTTCGCCATCTGGATTTCGCCCTTGTACTGGGGCTTGAGCAGATCAGCCCAGCTTTTCGGGGCGGCCATGTTCTTCTTGGCCAGCAATTCCTTGTTGAAGCCGAAGCCGACCGAGCCGATGGAAATGCCGACGGAGCGGCCCTTGCTCTGCTCGTGCAGCTTGATGGCCCAGGGGCGCAAGTCACTCATCTTCGCCGAGGTGTAGGGCGCGGAAAGATTGTCTTCCGCTGCAATCAGGTGCGGATCGGTAGTGCCGCCAAACCAGATGTCGAGACGCGGATTCTGCGCTTCGGCACGGACCTGGGCCAGGATTTCGCCGGTGGATTTCTGCGTGACGGCGACCTGAACTCCGGTTTCGCGGGTGAAGGCGTTGGCAATCCCCTGGCACCACTCGATCTGAGGCGCACAGATCATGTTGAGCTGTCCCTGCGCCAAGACGGGCGCAGGCAGCAGCAGCACACAGCTCGTGATACGCCGCTCCTGAGCAGCACTTGCGACTGGAGTAGGCAAGGCCCGCACCTGTTGACCTCTGG
>JANMIB010000118.1:0-6678 GCA_031375605.1 Allobosea sp.
GCAACCGGCGTCATCGTCGAGACCGTCAATGCGCTTGGCACGCTGAACGGCACCTACCTGCCCATCGACGCACCCCATCCGCTGACAACGGTGGTCAACGACATCGCTGCCCTCGGAAGTGCCGCGACGATACCATCCGAAGGCCGCGTCCTGACGCCAGGGATCGTCGGCTTGCAGCACCGCAGCAGCGACGCGCCGGGTTCGACACTGGGTCTGGCGGGATCGGGGCATATCCAAGAGCAGAACCGCCAGGGATATGACCGCGTGCTGGGCATGGAGAGCATCCAGTTGACCAGTTCGGCATGGATCAATGTTGTGTCGGCGGTCTCTAACGGCATTCTGACATTGAGCGTCCAGGACAATGGCATCGTTTCGACCGAGACCTGCCGCGACTGGATCGATGTGACACGTCGCGACGGCACGGCTTTGCCGGACTGGCTGCAGCATGTGCGTGAGGGAGAGTTCACGGCGACCCCGCCGGAGGGCCTTGCCGTGATCGACCTCAGAATGGTGATCCGGCTGGAGAGCGGCATGAGTGTGATGCGCGATGTGACGCTGGATCTCCGGACCGGAACGATCACCGACCGCACCGGAAGCGAGCTGTCACGCACCGCGCCGCCGCTGTTCTCCGACCAGATCAAGGCCGCCGGTTTCCAGCCGGCAAATGGCACGGACGCGGATGTGTTGCGCATGATCCTGTAGTCGAAAAAGAGTATCGTAGCGTCAGTTGTTCTTTCGTTTTACACCGTTATGGCGTGGAATTAACACTCGATTAACCAAGAAAATTTAGGCACACGTCAATGTACTGTCTCGACCAAATTGATTCGGTCGGCTGTCCTGGTGTTCGACGTGGCCTCATCTTTCCAAAACGCGACCCTGATGTTGGTTTCGCTCGCTTTGGCGGCTGTCGCAGGCGGCTGCATCACGCGTCCTGAAGCTCTCACTCCGCTTGAGACAAGCAGCTTCGCGGCAGAGCGACTGACGCGCGTGACAGCCGGACAGGAAGCGATCCGCGCTCCGGTTTCACTGCATGAGGCGATGGCGCGTGCGATCAAATACAATCTCGACACGCAGGTCGAGATGGCACAGACCGCGCTGAAAATCCGTGAGCTTGATCTTGCGGAATACAAGCTCTTGCCGGGTGTCGTGGCCAACAGCGGCTATATCGGCCGGGACAACACCTCCGCCTCCACCAGCCAGAACCTGGCAACGGGGCGCACAGGCTCCGACGCGACGACATCCACCGAACGCAACCTTCTGAGCGGCGATCTCACGCTGAGCTGGAACGTGCTGGATTTCGGGCTGTCTTATGTGCGCGCCCAGCAACTTGGCGATGAATCGCTGATCGCTGCCGAGGCGCGCCGCAAGGTGGCCAACCGCGTGATCGAGGATGTGCGCACGGCCTACTGGCGGGCGGTTTCGCACCAGCGGCTCATCGCACGTCTGCGCGGCCTGGAAAACCGCGCGCTGCGCGCCCGCGCCGCAGCCCGGACCCTCTACAATGAGGGCCAGACCCAGCCCATGCTGGCGCTGGCCTATGAGCGCGAACTGATCGAAGTCCGCCGCGAAATCCTGAAGGTCGAGGGCGATCTGTTGGTCGCAAAGGCACAGCTGGCCGCTCTCATGAACGTGCAGCCTCACGTGGCCTTCACACTCGTCGATGCCCGCAGCGGCGTTGGCCACATCCTTCATGCGCCGCAGGACAAGCTCATTCGCGTTGCTCTGGAAAACCGCCCCGAGATGCGCGAGATCGCGCTCCGGCTCAGGATCAACGACAAGGAAGCGACGGCTGCCTTGCTCGAGCTTTTGCCGGGCCTGCAGTTATATGTCGGTGGCAATGTTGACGCCAACCGCTTCCTGCTGAACAACAACTGGCTGGCCTACGGCGCAAAAGCGAGCTGGAACCTGCTGAAATTGTTCCAGTATCCAGCGCGCAAGGAACTCGTCGATGCGCAAGGCACGCTTCTGGACCAGCGCGCGCTGGCCCTGACCATGGCGATCATGACACAGGTCCATGTCAGCCGGGCACGCTACGAACATGCGCGGCGCGAGCTGGCCACCACTGCCGATTATCTTAATGTCCAGAACGACATCCTTGCGCAGGTCCGCGCGCAGGCCCGCACCGACCGGGCAAGCGAACAGGGTCTGATCCGCGAGGAGATGAACGCACTGCTTGCTGAGGTGCGCTTTGACATCGCGCATGCGCAACTCCAGAATGCGTTTGCGAGCATCTACGCGGCACTCGGGCTTGATCCGGTCGATCCGGGCACGAATTTGAATGCGGACGTCAAGACCATTGCGGCCTCGCTGCAGTCGGTGTGGCGAGCGCGCGGCGAGGCAGTCGGGGTTCATACACATGCCCTGCTCCGTCCGGCCCGTGCGCCGCGCGCGGTGGCAAATCTTGGTGTTGGACAGGCACTTGGCGCGGCTGGCGGCATCGCCCCACCACTGCCGGCACCCGGCAGTGTCTCCCGCTCGATTGGTGGCACCTTCCTGGCACCGCCTCCCGTCGGCTCGCCGCTGACCACCCAGTCCCTTCCACGGTCTGCGGGTCCGGATTCCGGCGCTGGCACACAGCCCCCGATGCCGCCCGGCATGGCCCCGGCAGCTGGTGCGCCTGCGCCTGCTCCGCGCTGATCTTCACCCTTCTTTCACGACGTTGCTTCACGCTCATGTCAACATTCCTGCGGGATGTGGAGTTGAAAATCGTGGTGCGTATCAGACTCGTTCTTGGCTGCATGCTGTTGGCTGTGTCGGTCGCAACTGCCCAGGCTCCTGCCCAGACTTCTGCCCAGACGTCAGACGCCAGCCAGATCCGCGGCGTCATCCGGGCCTTGAACGAGGCGGCCATCTCCTCAGACATCGGCACACGCGTGGTGACACTCCCGTTCCGCGAGGGAGACGCGTTCCGGCAAGATGACCTTCTGATCGAATTTGACTGCGACAAGCTGCGCGCGGACCTCAAGGCTGTCGATGCCGAGCGGCGCGGGCTGCACGCGGCGTGGGAAAACAGTGCGCGGCTTTACCAGATGCGTGCGGCTGGAGCCCATGAGGTCACGATGGCGGCCTCGGCCCATGACAAGGCGTCAGCGATGGTCGAGGGGTTGCAGTCACGCGTTCGCCAATGCCGGATCGTCGCGCCCTTCGATGGGCGCATCGTCGACCTTTCGGTCCGCCGTCACGAGACACCGCCCACGAACCAGCCGATCATCCGTATCCTCGATGATCGGGCACTGGAAATTGACTTGCTGCTGCCGGCCTCCGCGCTGCGCAAGGTCAAGCCGGGTGTGCCGTTCGCCTTGACGCTCGACGACACAGGTGTCGTGGTCCGTGGGCAGATCGCACGTGTCGGCCCCTCGCTCGACATCGTGAGCCAGACGTTCAAGGCTGCCGGGCGGCCACTCAATGCGCCCGCCGGCCTGCTGCCGGGCATGAGCGGGACTGTCACACTCGGCGACGGTGCCATGTGATGGCCCAACCAAGGGTGATAACCGCTCAGATCAATGCCGCAGACATGCCGCGTGTCATTGCAGCACCTGACGCTGCCGCGTCGGGCCTGCAAGCGATCCTGCAGATCGAGCGGGATGCGCGTCGGGCAAAGACGGTGCAGGCGCTCGAATTCCTCATCGCGAATGAAGCCAGGCGCCTTGTCGGCGCGCGGCAGGTCTTCGTGCTGGGCGGCACCGGCGAGCGCATCAGTGCCGTGTCCAGCCTGTCCGCGGTTGATCGCCAGTCACCGGTGATCCAGTGGATCGAGGGACGGGTGCGGAACGTGTCACGAATGGGTCTGGCGGCAGGTCCGGTGCAAATGGTGCTGGAGCCGATGGAGGGGGTTGGCGACGTGTTCCCGTTCCGCCATGGCCTGTTGGGCGCGCTTGAGGCTCCGGCCGGTGCCCGTTTCGGGTTCGTGCTCGCGGTGCGGGAGACGGTGTTCACAGAAGCCGAAGCGCATGTGTTGCAGCGGCTTGCCGAAACATTCGCCCATGCCTGGGCTGCACTCAGCGGCCCGCCCCGCCGCCTGCTGTCCTCGCGTCGCAGGTTTGGTGTGGCGGCGGGCTGCATGGCTGGTCTCGCGGTCTTGGGTTTTCTGCCGGTGCCGATGACAGCGCTCGCGCCCGTCGAGGTCGCGCCCCGTGCATCCGTTGTCGTGGCGGCGGTGATGGATGGTGCGATCGACCAGGTCACAGTGGATCCCAATCAGGCGGTCAAAGCCGGAGATGTGCTGTTTCGCTACTTCGACGCGCAGGCCAAGGGCGCATTGGACATCGCCGCGCGAGAGGTCGCCGTGGCCGAGGCGCGCCTGCGGCAGGTGACGCAAATGGCCTTCGTCGATGCCACCGCCAAGCGCGATCTGGCGGTGGCCCGCACGGAGTTGCGCCTGAAGCGCGCCGAGCGTGATTTCGCTGCCGAACTGTTCGAGCGCACCGTGGTCCGAGCCTCGGCGGACGGTGTCGCGGTCTTTGCCGACAAGCGCGAACTGATCGGCCGGCCTGTCATCACCGGCCAGCGCATCATGGACATTGCCGATCCTGCGCGCACGCTGTTTCGCCTCCAGGTGCCGGCGGATGACGCGCTGGTTCTGAATGCGGCAAACCGGATCAGGGTTTTCATGGATTCGGACCCGCTGAACCCGCTGCGCGCCCGGCTTCTGCGCGCCGCCCCGATGGCGAAGGCCTCCGACAGTGGTGCTCTCGGTTTCAGGGCCGAGGCCGAACTCGCTGACGCGGGCCAGATGCCCCCGCTTGGGCATCGCGGCACCGCACAGGTGAGCGGCGAGACGGTCACACTGGCGTTTTATCTGTTGCGCCGCCCCATCGCCGCCCTGCGGCAAAGGACGGGGTGGTGAGCGCCGGAACAACCGGTGCCGGACTGCCGAAGGCCGGACAGGTGACGTCCGGGCCGCAGCCGCGCCTGCCGGCTCTGCGCGAGGATATTCGCCTCCTGCCGGACGAGGCCGCTCCGGCCGGTTCCCCGCGCTGGCTCCTGCACGATCCCGTGCGCGATGCGTTCTTCAGCATCGGATATGAGGCCTTCCAGCTGATAACGCTCTGGTCCCCGCAGTCCACCGCCGAGGGTCTCGCCACAGTGGCGACGCGCGTCAACGGGCGGCAGGTCACGGAGCGGGAGATCACGCAGATGGCGGCGTTTCTCACTCAATCACGCCTTGTCGTGGTCGAGGCCGGTGGCTGGCGTGATCTGGATGCGGCGGCGAACCAGGGCAAGCATGGCCTGCTCGCCGGGGCGTTGCACAATTACCTGTTCTTCAAGGTTCCGCTGATCCGGCCAGCCCCATTCCTTGTTGCGACCCTGCCGCTGGTCCGCTGGACCACGCGGCCTCCGTTCCTGATGCTGGCCGGGCTCTTAGCCATGGCAGGCTTGCATCTTGCCTCGCGGCAGTGGGGTGCGCTCAGTGAAGGGCTGGCCCGGCAAATGAGCCTGTCCGGCGCGGTGCTGTTTGCGATGATCCTGTTCATGATGAAAATCCTGCACGAGCTTGGCCACGCGTATGTCGCCACAGCGATGGGCGTTCGGGTCCGCAGCATGGGCATCGCGGTGATGTTGTTCGCGCCGATGCTCTACACCGACGTGACAGACGCGTGGCGACTGCCTGATCGACGCAAGCGCATCGCGATCGATCTCGCCGGTGTTGGCGTGGAACTGGTCGTCGCAGCCTTCGCGCTGTTTTTGTGGTCGTTCCTGCCGCCGGGGGACGGGCGTGACATCGCGCTGGTGGTGGCGACGGCAGCGGTGGCCATGACGCTGGCCATCAACCTGTCGCCGTTCATGCTTTTTGATGGCTACTATGTGCTGGCCGACCTGATCAACGTGAAAAACCTCCAGCCGCGCGCCTTCGCGCTGGTGCGCTGGAAGCTGCGCGAGGTGCTGTTCGGTCTGTGCGAGCCCTGCCCGGACGACATGCGTGGCGGCTTGCGTGCCTTGGTGATCGGCTATGGCGTGATCACGATGATCTACCGCCTCCTTCTGTTTGTTGGAATCGCGCTGGCGGTCTACATGATGTCGTTCAAGGTGCTCGGTGTGCTCCTCTTCGCAGTCGAGATCGTGGTCTTCGTCGCCCGGCCGATCTGGCGCGAGCTCAAGGTCTGGTGGGGCCTGCGTGCCCGTATCGCTGCGCGCCCGCGCGGCTGGGTCATGGTCCCGGTGCTGGCCGGGCTGGTGCTGCTGTTCCTGACGCCCTGGTCATCGACCGTCAGGGTTCCGAGCATCCTCGAGCCTGCGGAGTTCCAGCGGCTGTATCCGTCAGCCTCGGGCGAGGTGCGCCGCATCCATGCCGTGGAGGGCCAGCAGGTGCGCGCAGGCGACATCCTGATCGAGATCGGCTCGACCCGTCTGGAAAAGGAGCTCGAGTTGGCGACCCTGCGGCTCGATCTCGTGCGCCAGCGCATAGCGCGCCGGATGGGCGATGCCCGCGATCAGGCGGCAACCGGACCGCTGGAACGGGAAGCGCAATCCTTGCAGGAGAAATCCGACGCCTTGCGCAGCCAGATCGGCAGCCTGTCGATCCGTGCCGGGCTCACGGGGCGCCTGGCGGAACTCGACCCACATCTGTCAACGGGTCGTCTTGTCTCGCGTGACGAGGAGATCGGCGTCATCGTCGCCGGCGAGGCCTTGGTTATTCGCGGTTATGCCGACCAGCAGGATCTGTGGCGGATCAAGGCG
>JANMIB010000160.1:0-12007 GCA_031375605.1 Allobosea sp.
TGACAGCCATATCCACTTCATATGCCCGCAGCAGATCGAAGATGCGCTGATGAGCGGGCTGACCACCATGCTGGGCGGCGGAACCGGCCCATCGGCGGGCACCTCCGCCACCACCTGCACGCCCGGCCCATGGCATATGGCGCAGATGCTGCGTGCTGCGGATTCATTCCCGATGAACCTCGCCTTTTCCGGCAAGGGCAACGCCGCAACGCCCGCCGCAGTGGTCGAGATGATCGAGGCCGGGGCCTGCGCCATGAAGCTGCACGAGGACTGGGGCACCACGCCAGCGGCCATCGACAACTGTCTGTCGGTGGCTGACGACCACGACATCCAGGTGATGCTGCACTCGGACACGCTCAACGAAAGCGGCTACGTCGATGACACGATTGCCGCCTTCAAGGGCCGCACCATCCATGCCTTCCACACGGAAGGTGCGGGCGGCGGGCACGCGCCCGACATCATGAAGGTGGCGGGTCTGCACAATGTGCTGCCCTCCTCCACCAACCCGACGCGGCCCTTCACCATCAACACACTCGACGAGCACCTCGACATGCTGATGGTCTGCCACCATCTCGACCCGTCGATTCCGGAAGACCTGGCCTTTGCCGAAAGCCGCATCAGGAAGGAAACCATCGCGGCGGAGGACATCCTGCACGATCTCGGCGCGCTCTCGATGATGAGTTCGGACAGCCAAGCCATGGGCCGCATCGGCGAGGTCATCACCCGCACCTGGCAGACGGCCCACAAGATGAAGGTTCAGCGCGGCGCGCTTCCAGAAGATGCCGGCCGAGGAAATGACAACTTCCGTGCCAAGCGGTATGTGGCGAAATACACCATCAACCCGGCCATCGCCCATGGCGTGTCACAGCACATTGGCTCGGTCGAGGTGGGCAAACTGGCGGACCTCGTGCTGTTCGACCCGGCCTTCTTCGGCGTGAAACCCTCGATGGTGATCAAGGGCGGCACCATCGCCGCCGTGCCGATGGGAGATCCCAACGCCTCGATCCCCACGCCGCAGCCGGTGCACTACCGCCCGATGTTCGGCGCTTTTGGCAAAGCGATGACGTCGACCTCCCTCACCTTCGTCAGCCAGGCCTTCATGGCCAATGGCGGGGCCAAGCGGCTGGGGCTGGCCAAGGAATGTGTGGCCGTGGGCAACGTGCGCGGCGGCATCTCGAAGAAAAGCATGATCCACAACGATGCCACGCCAGACATCAGGATCGACGCCGAAACCTACGCGGTGACGGCGGATGGGGAATTGCTGGTGTGCGAACCCATGAAAGTGCTGCCAATGGCGCAGCGGTATTTCCTGTTTTGAGGTGGATCAGTGTCATACCCTCCACGTCATGGTCGGGCTTGAACCGATCAACCACCTATTTCTTTACCGCAGCACCGGACAAACGTGGATGGTCGGGTCAAGCCCGACCATGACAATACGGCAACTACACTAAGGCGACCAACATGATGATGACGACAAGAATGCCCGTTGGCGTTAGCGAGATGCTCCGGGAAGAATTCATGGAGCCGCTTCAACTTACGCAGGCACGTCTCGCCGAGGCGATGGGCGTCCCGCGTAAGCATGTCAACGAGTTGTGCGCCGATCGCCGCGCAGTGACAGCGGACACAGCGCTCGTTCTCGCATGGATCTTCGGCCACAGCGCGGAGTTCTGGCTCAACGTGCAACGGCGCAGCGACCTCTGGGAAGCGCTGCACGCGCTAGACAGGCGGCAACGGATCGAGCGTGCAAAGCCGCTCGAGCAAACAGAATGAGAGACAAGACGGTTTATGAACTGTCACCGTAATTGCTGTGTATTGTTACCGTAATTAACTTTTGCCGTAACTCGAGCTAATTGTCACGGTCGCGAAGTTTATGCTAGACGATCCCATGATTAATTCGGATGGTCGCGCCCTCGCGCGAGAACGCCATATAGGCCCATGCGGTCACTGATATGCACGTGATATGCTCTTTTCTGCAAGAATTCCTAGAAATTTTGCTTCCAGTGAGTAGTTATGCATCTAAGTTATCGGGCGGACATCGACGGATTGCGGGCCCTCGCGGTCGTTTCTGTGATAATTTTTCATGCATTTCCCGATTATCTCCCCGGCGGTTTTGTTGGAGTTGACATATTCTTTGTCATCTCGGGATTTTTGATTACATCAATCATAACAAATGAGATTAAAAACCATACTTTTAGTTTCAAAGATTTCTATGCGCGCCGTGCAAGACGAATATTTCCAGCGCTTATTGCTGTTCTTGCGACCAGCCTCATATTCGGCTGGATACTTCTGCTGGCAGATGAGTTTAAGGCACTTGGAAAACATACTGCGATGGGCGCGAGTTTTCTCGCCAATATCGGCTATTACCTCGAGACGGGTTATTTTGACGCCTCTGCTAAATTCAAACCATTACTTCACCTATGGTCTCTTGGCGTTGAAGAACAGTTCTATGTTTTGTGGCCGCTACTACTGTTTTTCGTGCGCGCACCTCGTGCAACGGCAACCGTTGTCGGCCTCGCATCCCTGGCCTATTGCGTGTACCTCACGCCACGCAACGCGTACGCAGCGTTCTTCTTGCCCTTGCCGCGGTTTTGGGAACTCATGGTCGGCGCCGCGCTTGCACCACTCGTTTTCGGGAACAGTCTAGCAAACTTGACAGCGCAACGATATTTGCGGGAGGCCGTTTCGATCACAGGCTTCATCGCAATTGCGATCAGCCTCCGGTACTCCAACGAGACTGTCGCGTTCCCTTGGCCTATGGCGATCATCCCGGTCTTAGGAGCTGCTCTTGTTATTGCGGCTGGACCACAGGCAGCACTTAATCGCTTTGTACTTTGCAACAAAGTTGCCGTTGCAGTTGGCTTGATTTCTTATCCACTTTATCTTTGGCATTGGCCATTGCTCAGTTTCCCCGCCATCATCGACGGCAAACAAGCATCTCAGGGTGTTAGGTTTATCGCGATTGCGGCTGCCTTAGGCTTCGCCGTGGTCACTTATTATGTAATCGAAAGACCAATTCGATCCGGTCGATCCCTCTACCCAAAAAGCAATCGGACTCACCGCTGCGCTAGCCCTCATGGCTGGTGCTGGAGCCGCTATGCATCTAGCACAAGGCGTCCCTAACAGATCGGCAATAACCACCGCTTCCAATGCATCACTGCAGTTGGGCTCGCCCTTGTGGAGGTACACCTCTAACGAGGAGTGCAAATCCAAGTACAGCCCCAAGGACGCTGAGAAGTATGGCTGGTGGTTTTGCTACATTAGCAGACCAGAGCCTCCGACAGTCATGATTGTAGGTAGCAGCTTCGCAAACCACCTCTATCCAGGCTTTGCCAACCACCCCGCCCTTGCAGGCGAAAACGTTCTATCAATTGGGTCCTGTAGGCCAGAATGGATATATGAAGCTGATATTTACCCAACAACAGATGAGCTTTCGCCATGCACTCCGAGCAGGCGTCTCGACCAACAGCAAATAATAAATGAGACAGCGTCCCGATACAGACCTAAGCTGATCATCGTTTCGGGACTCGGCGAAGAGCCAGACGATAACTACACAGAACGACTTGGCAAACGCATCTCTTTTTTCGAAGAGCAAGGCGCTAGGGTTGTGCTAGTGCTCCCGCAGCCGACGGCCGAATTCAATTTATCCGCTTGTTTTGGACGCCGGCTTCGCCTGGGGCCAAAATCCTGCGATATCCCGTACGAGCAGATTCAGCAAATGAGGGCTGTACAAGCGCCATTAATTGAAAGGATGAAGAAAACAAATCCACGAGTTCAGTTTTTCGATACAACGCAGGTATTCTGCACGTTCCAAAATTGTTCTTTCATCAAGGATAAGCTGCCCCTTTTCCGTGATCAATACAGTCACTTCTCTGAATTTGGGAGCAGCGAGGTTGCTAAGCTTTTCTTCGAACAAATCCATATCCGCGATTAGAGCAGAATCCGTAAAGGTGATAGTGCACTTAAATTAATTTCAGCCTTCGCCGTAATGGTCGAGCTTGACGCGACCATCCACGTTTTACCCCCATCACGGCACAAGAAGTGAAATTACGGTGACACAATATCAATTATATAAATTCGTCACGTCATTTCTCCTCACCTACTAAGACAGGATCGCATTTCGCATTTGCGAAAAGCGATCCTGTCTTAGTAATGCCACTGCGGGCCTAACTCATTGCCCGTTCAGCAGCATGCCAGGCGATTGCCCGTTGCACTCACACCGGCGCGTAGCTGGCGGGGAACCAGTTGTAGCCTGCGCCGTCCTTGGCCACGTAGCCTGTGGCGGGGAAGGCTGCATGGTAGAACGAAACCTGCATCTTGTCGGTGGCCGCCATGTCGAGCAGCTTGCGGCGCGTTTCGACGGCCAGCGGCTTGTCAATGTCGAAGCCCAGGTGCCAGTGCGGGTTGCGCGCGAAGATGCGTGGATCATTGGAGGCATCGCCCACCACCATCAGCGACGAGGTGCCCGACGAGACGATGAAGGAGACGTGGCCCGGCGTATGGCCCGGCGAGGCGATGGCCGTGATGCCGGGAACGGCTTCCTTGCCGATCTCGAGACGGCGCAGATCCTTGGCGATGGGCGTGAACACCCGCCGCGCCACCAGAAAGGCCCCGCGCCCGGCTTCCGGTACGGCGGCCATCCGGGCATCATCCATGTAGAAATCCCAGTCAGCGGTCGGCACGACAACCTCGGCGTTCGGATAGACAAGCGCGCCTTCCTTGCTGCGAAGGCCGTTGATGTGGTCCGGATGGAAATGGCTGATCAGCACGGTGTCGATCTGCTTGGGATCAATGCCGGCGGCGGCCATGTTGACGCCCATCTGGCCGGTCGTCGGCGCGCCGCTGTTGTTGAACCCGGCGTCGATCAGAACCAGCTTTGAGCCTGTGTTGACCACGAAGGTGGTGAAATGGTTGGTGGCCTGCTCAGTGGACATGAAATTGGCGGCGAGCAGCTTCTTGACCTCGTCCAGCGGCGCATTTGGGATGCGGTTGGGATCAATCGGGCCACGTGCAATGCCATCGTGAATGGCCGTGACCTCGAACTCTCCGACCTTCCAGCGATAGAAACCCGGAACCTGCTTGCCGACCATGGGCGCAGCAGCATGGGCCGGGGCAAGGCTGCCCTGGAAAACCGGGGCCGCAAGCGCGGCAGCGCCTGCAGCCATGAGGGTGCGACGCGAGACGGATGATGAAGCAATGGACATGAAGACCTCCCTTTTTTATGGCGTGAATGTAGCGTGACAGGATGACGGAGCAACCACAATTGCAGCACAAAAGCGGGCGGGGCGCAGCGCACGGTTCACGAAATGGCGATGGTGACAGCTTGCGGCACGGAAACACCCTGCGAGCGGAAAAGTCTTGAGTTGCGACCGCTGCGAAATTGACCAGTGTTAGCCGAATGAAGCCGGGGGGCGGACAATGATCACTTTGTCCTTGCCGTTCAGGCTGATGTACCTCGCCCCGCCTTCCTGCTTCACGCCATCAAAGGTCTTGGTGTTGTTCTTGGGGCCGGAATGGCCAAACCCGTCACCTGCACCACTCGACTCCGCGATCACAAGAGAGCCTGGCAGAACATCGCTGGATGAGATCAGCGCGATATGGCCAGGCTTTCTGGTTTCAATGCGCTTGCTCGTCATCCAGACGATCATGTCGCCGACACGGGCCTCATCTGCATCCCATATCAGGGGCGAGGTGCCCTGAGGCACGCCCTTAAAAGCCCGGTCGACAAGGAAATGGCACCCTGCTCCGCCACTGTATTTGTTGATGTCGATGCGGCCGATGGCGTCAAGATAAGCGACTGCAAATCCTGTGCAGTCCACGCCAAGAGCCTTGTCGGCAAAATCCTGGAGCGCGGTTTCCTTGACCGCTCCGCTCTCGACAGCCAAGCCCAGAATATGCTCACAGTCGTCAGGGCTGACCTTGCCCATGCTGGCACGCAGAAAAGCAGCCTTGTTGACGACAAGACGCTTCTTGTCGGCAGCGGCGCGCACAGCATTGCGGCGCCTTGCGCCGTCATCGTCGGTGTGAACGCCGATCATGTATTTGTTGATCGAAACCGAAACGTCGTTGATCTCGATATTCTGATAGCGGCCTACAAAATCTGCCGGGCTGTAGCTGATGATGGCCGTCGCGTTTGATGCATCTGGTATGTTGGGTGCCACGGATACACCTCATTGTATGTGGAGGGCTGATCTTGGACTTCGCATGCCGTTGCGTCGCCTTCCCCAGAGTACACGTGCGCCGAGGTACCGCAACAGAACTTTCAATTGCCTGGCCACTTACCTGGCCACTTGCAGCCGCCCGGCACGGCATCCTGTCTTGAGGCCACGAATTCAGGCATCTTTGACATCAGACGCAGTTGCCATCTCTGACCAGAGCAGGGCCACTTGAAGCAAAAAAGCCGGAGCAGTTGCGCTCCGGCTTTTCATCGTCATGCTCGGGAAAGATCGTTCAGCCGGTGACCTTGAGTTCGTCAGCGGACTGCTTGCCTGTGCGGCGGTCAGTGGCCATTTCGTAGGAAATCTTCTGGCCGTCCCTCAGCTCGGTGAGGCCAGCGCGCTCGACGGCGCTGATGTGCACGAATATGTCCTGCGAACCCTGATCAGGCTGGATGAAGCCGTAGCCTTTGGTGGAGTTGAACCATTTCACGGTGCCGGTTGCCATTGTCTTGTTGCTCTCTTTTCACATCTGCATTGAACGACACTGCGCAGGCAGGTCGGATTTCGTCTCGATGCTTCGCAGACAAGACCTTGTCGATGACGCACCAACCGAAATTGGCACATTGTCACAAGCAGGTCATTCAACTCCGCAACCGATAAAGATTTGAGATATTCGATGCGGTTTTGCCTGTCAATCCAGGGGTGCCGCCAACGTGCCCGCCAAGGTACCTGCGCAAGGTCAGCTTCCAGAGGCGAGAGGCGCAGCAGGAGTGCCGCTTGTCAGGCCACGCGCTGTTCGTGTGCCGGGATCGCGGGCAGTGTGTCCATCACGCGGGCGGATGGCACGGTGAACATGACTTCGGTGCCGACCCTGATCTTCGATTTGAGGGTGAAAACGCCGCCATGCAGATCGACGAGGCCCTTGACGATCGGCAGCCCAAGCCCGGAGCCTTCCTCGGCGGTCTTGATGGCCTGCGAGCCGCGCCCGAAGCTAGACAGCACGGTCTTGAGTTCATTCTCGGGAATGCCCGGACCGTTGTCCGTGATGGAGACATATTGCCCGCCATTGGCGGTCCAGCCCACTTTCAGTGTGATGTCGCCACCTTGCGGCGTGAATTTCACGGCATTGGACAACAGGTTGAGGACGATCTGGCGCATTGCGCGCTCATCCGCCCAGATCTTCGGCAGGTCGGGCTCAACAGCCTGGCGGATTGTCTGGTTCTTGCCCTTGGCGCGAAGCGTGAGCATGTGCATGGCCTCATCGGCGACATAAGCCAGGTTGATCGCCTCTTCCTTCAGCTCATAGCGACCGGCCTCGATACGTGACAGGTCAAGGATCTCGTTGATCAGGTTCAGCAGGTGTTGCCCGCTGGCATGAATATCGCCCGAGTATTCGCGGTATGGTGCCGAGGCATGCGGGCCGAACACCTCGTTCTTCATCACCTCGGAAAAGCCGAGAATAGCATTCAGCGGTGTTCTCAGTTCATGGCTCATCGTGGCCAGGAATTTCGATTTGGCGAGGTTTGCTTCTTCCGCCTTGCGCCGTGCATCTTCTGAGTTGATCGTCGCGGTTTCAAGTTCAGCGATCAGGATGTCCTTTTCGGCCCGGAATTCCAGCGTGGAAACAGATTGGGAATACAGCCTGTTGCCCAGAAACAGGAAGAAGAGTTGCGCCACAAGCCCGACACCCGCAAGCGTCACCGAGCCCATGTCATGATCGACCCACAAGAAGCTTCCAAGCATCACGGCAACCGGGAAGATGGCACCATAAACAGCACCTGGAATGGTGTAGCAGCCCATCACGACCACGGTGCCGTAGAACAGCAGGGCAGCGACAACAAAGATCTTCGCACCCGGCTCCCCGATACCAAGGAACATCAGCACAAGCCCGGCCCAGACCAACGACTGCAGAGCCGCAAGACCGATCAGGCCCTGGCGACTGGACTCGATGTCAACTTCGTTGAAACGCAGGACCCGGTGGGATCTTGCAAACAAGGTCGCACAGGCAAGAGTCGCGCATGTGCCCCACATGGCCACCAGTTGCGGCTGGACCCAGAGTGTCGCGACAAGACAGACCATGCAGGTCAGCCCCAGCATGATCATGCCAGACGCACCGGATGATTTCTGGGCGAACTGGCGGATCAGCTCGGTTTCAAACGAGCGCTCAAGCCCGCTGGCGGAGGTCAGGCGCTCACGCACATTCTGGAGATTGCGACCAAGCTGCCTGCGCTGCCCAAGACGATCTTCATCATTCCCCCTGCTGCGGGAGCTGGTTCCTGCTGGCACAGGGGCCTTCTCGGAAAGCGGGGCACCTGACATCAAAACACTCAAACACCTTGCGACAACACAACACGCGGCAACAACACAACACCCTGTAAGATGCTGGCAGCATGCAGATGAATCGTTAATGTCTTGCTGATGCGAGGCTCCCGTTTTTCACCTTTTCGCCAGCAAGCAAGGCGCTTCAGTCTGACTGACTGGGCGGCAGGGCTTGGCGCGCTCGTGCTGCTGGCCTTGCTGGCCCGCGAAATTGACAGACGCTGGGCAACGCCTGACATCGTGGCCGGTTTCGGAGAGGCCATCGACGGTGACAGCCTCAAGGTTGCCGGGCAGGACATCAGACTCAAGGGCATCGATGCACCGGAGCTGTCGCAATGGTGCCAGAACCGTGTGGGCCGCGACTATGCCTGCGGTGTCGAGGCCAAGAAATGGCTCAGGGCACGGCTGCTGCGCGGCGCCGTCAGCTGCGTGATCGAGGGGCGTGACCGCTACAGCCGCCTTCTAGGAACCTGCACGCGCGGCAACGAGGTTCTGAATGATGCCATCGTGCGCGAAGGGCTGGCTGTCGATTTCGGCGGATACCGTTCAGCGCAGAGCCATGCGCAGCGCCAGCAGAACGGGTTGTGGAGCGGCAAATTCGTTCTGCCATCGGAATACCGCGCGGCAAATCCAAGATCCTGACGCGTTGAAAGATCCTTCAGCGCTCACAGTCGAGATACTCACAGTTGCGCGAGCAACCGGTGAATGTCGTCAAGATGTCGCCCACATATGATGGCATCTGCTAGCAACGGCGATGCAAGGAGAGTCCTGACATGATCGAATTGACCATCAACGGGGCTGTGCGGCGGCTCGACATCGATCCAGACATGCCGCTGCTCTGGGCACTTCGCGACCATGTCGGACTGACCGGAACCAAATTCGGCTGCGGCATCGCCCAATGCGGCGCTTGCACCGTGCACATTGATGGACAGCCAGTCCGGTCGTGCTCAACGCCGGTTTCGGCTGTAATAGGCACGAGGATCACCACCATCGAAGCGGCGGCAGGGCCGGTTGCAACAGCCGTGCAGGCAGCCTGGACAGCACTCGACGTGCCGCAGTGCGGCTACTGCCAGTCAGGTCAGGTCATGGCCACCATCGCGCTGCTGGAAACCAACAAGAAGCCGAGCGACGCCGACATTGACGCCGCACTTGCCGGCAATCTGTGCCGCTGCGCAACCTATGCCCGCATCCGCACCGCCGTGCACACAGCCGCCAAAGCGCTGGCGTGAGGGAGAAACAGACATGTTCGCCAGAATGATCCAGCGCATCGACGATGCCACATCCGCCGGCCAGGCTTCTATGAACAGCTCTATTGGCCGCCGCAGCTTTCTCATCGGTGCCTCCGCCATCGCCGGCGGCCTTGCCATCGGGTTCAGGCCCGCCGAGGCCGCAACAGCAGCAAGCAAGGGATTGGCACCCTTCGATGCCTATCTGCGCATCGCGCCAGACAGCACCGTCACCGTCATCAGCGCCCATATGGACATGGGCCAGGGCATCTATGACGGGATCGCGACCCTTGTGGCGGAAGAACTGAACGCCGACTGGTCGCAGATGAAGGCCACCAGCGGCTCCGGCAATCCGAAGCTCTACGGCAATGTCGCCTGGGGCGGCATGATCCAGGGCACGGGCGGCTCGACCGGTGCGGCCTCGTCCTGGGATCGTTACAGGATCGCGGGTGCAGCCGCCCGGCAGATGCTGGTGGCAGCAGCAGCCGCCGAATGGCGCGTACCGCAAGGCGAGATCAAGGTCGAGCGGGGCATGATCTCCCATGCGGATGGCCGCAAGGCCAGCTTTGGCGACATGGCCGCAAAGGCTGTGACCCAGCCCGTTCCCGCCAACGTGACACTCAAGGAGCCGAAGGACTGGGTGTTCATCGGCAATGACAAGCTCAGACGGCTCGACTCGATGGCCAAATCCAGTGGCAAGATGGATTTTACCATCGATGTGACGTTGCCCGGCATGCTCACCGCCGTGCCAATACACCCTCCCCTCTTCGGCGCGACCGTCACATCCTTTGACGCCAGCAAGGCAAAGGCCATCAAGGGCGTGGTCGATGTGGTTCAACATCCACGTGGGCTTGCCGTGGTCGCCGAAGACATGTGGTCCGCGCTCAAGGGCCGCGAGGCTGTCACGGTGGTCTGGGACGAGAGCAAGGCGGAGAAACGCTCCAGTGCCGACCTCGCCAAGGAATACCGCGCCCTGTCCCTGAAGCCAGGCCTTGCGACAGCGCGCAATGATGGCAATGCGGAGGCTGCGATTGCGGGGGCTGCCCGCACCATCGAGGCCACCTTCGAGTTTCCCTACATCGCGCATGCTGCGCTGGAGCCGCTCAACGCTGTGGTCCGCCGCAATGGGGATGGCACGCTCGACATCTGGGGCGGGCACCAGATGCCGGACATCTACCAGGGCACCGCTGCCGCTGTTGCCGGCATCGCGCCCGACAAGCTGAAGATGCACGTGATGAAGACCGGCGGCAGCTTTGGCCGACGTGCCGTCATCGATGCCGATGTGATCGTCGAGGCGGTTTCAGTGGCAAAGGCCATCGGCTTTCGTGCACCCGTCAAGATGCAGTGGACACGCGAGGATGACATGCGCGCAGGCCGCTATCGCCCCGCCTATGTTCACCGCCTGAAGGCAGGCATCGACAAGGACGGCAAGATTGTCGGCTGGTACAACCACATCGTCGGCCAGTCGATCGTGGCCGGGACACCGTTCGCGGCACAAATGGTGACCAACGGTGTCGATCTGACCTCCGTGGAAGGCGCGAACAATCTGCCTTACAGGTTTGCAACGCAGAAGGTCGATCTCACCACCACGCAAACCGGCGTTCCCGTGCTGTGGTGGCGCGCGGTCGGTTCGACCCACACCGCCTATGCGGTCGAGGTATTTCTTGACGAGATCGCCGCCATGACGGGCAAGGACCCTTACGAATATCGCATGTCCATGCTCGACCCCGCCTCCAAACATGCAGGCGTGCTCAAGCTCGCAGCCGAAAAGGCAGGCTGGGGAACACCCCTGCCTGCGGGGCGTTTCCGCGGCATCGCGCTGGCTGAAAGCTTCAACACCGAGGTGGCGCAGGTGGTGGAAATCTCGATGAGGCCGAACGGTTCATTCAAGGTCGAGCGGGTGGTCTGCGCCGTGAACTGCGGTGTCGCAATCAACCCCGACAATGTGCGCGCGCAGATGGAAGGCGGCATCGGCTTTGGTCTGGGCGCGGTGATGAAATCACAGACGACGCTCGACAAGGGCCGCGTGGTGGAAGCCAACTTCGACACCCACGAGGTGCTGCGCTTTGACGAGATGCCGCTGGTCGAAGTCCATATCGTGCCATCGACAGACAAGCCCTCCGGTGTGGGCGAACCCGGCGTGCCACCCATCGGACCTGCCGTCGCAAACGCCATCTTCGCCGCCACAAAGCGCCGCATGCACGTGCTGCCCTTCGCACGCGGGGAGAATGCGTGAGGGGCGCAATTGCGTCGCCGCGACGATTGATCGTGGCTGATGCGGCCAGTTTTGGTTATCGAAAAGCTCTG
>JANMIB010000195.1:0-2148 GCA_031375605.1 Allobosea sp.
TTCATCCCCGCCATCTTCGCCTGCGGAATGTCGAGCGTGCTGTTCATCATTGTGCTGGCGGCCATGAAACGCCCGGCCTGATCTTCAATCTTCATCCCCGAGCGGATGAAGGTCGCGCACCATGGCTTTCAGCCGCTCGTCCAGCACATGCGTGTAGATCTGCGTGGTGGAGATGTCCGCATGGCCGAGCAACTCCTGAACCACGCGCAAGTCAGCCCCGTTCTGCAGCAGATGGCTCGCGAACGCATGTCGCAGGACATGCGGGCTGACGAGGTCTGCCCTGAGCCCAGCCGAGGCTGCCAGCACCTTCAGGTCACGCGCAAAGGCCTGCCGTGTCAGATGCCCGCTCTCGCTGTCCGCCGGGAACAGATGGCTTGAGTGGGTGCGGCCCGGCATCGCCATCAGCCCCAGATAGGTCTTCGCCATCTGCTTGGCGGCATCGGTGAGCGGCACAAGCCGCTCCTTGTTGCCCTTGCCCCGCACGATCAGGAACGCGTCGCGCGTGCGCGCTGCGGCCATCGGCAGGCTGATCAGCTCGGACACACGCAGGCCCGTGGCATAGAGCAGTTCCAGAAGGCAGCTCATGCGCGCCGCCCGCAGCTTCTCAAGAACCGAACTTTTCGCATTGTCGAGCGGCTCGCGGGCCACGGCAAGCAAACGGTCGACATCGCGTATGCTCATTGTCTTCGGCAAGGGCCTCGCGCGTTTCGGGCCTTTGAGAGCCGCGGTCGGATCATCGGCACGATGCCCCTCTGCATAGAGGAAACGGTGCATCTGGCGTACGGCGGACAACCGGCGCGCCGCTGACGAAGCCTTGAGGCCGCGGGCGCTGAGGTCTGCCAGAAAGGCGCGCACGGTGTCCGGCGATGCCGCCATCACGCCGCCATGGCGACGAACAAAATGGGCATAATCATCAAGATCGGCCTGATAGGCGGCCATGGTCGCCTTGGCCGCTCCGCGCTCGGCTGCCATCATGTCCAGGAACAGGCTGACCAGCGCGGCGTCATTCGCCATGTCGGACTACTCTCACATGTCGGACTACTCTCAACGGTTGAACCGCGAAGGCGGAATCTGGACGCTGGTTTCGCGCTGCTCGGGCTGCACGAAGGTCACAAGCGCCAGCATGCCGCCAAACCCGATGGCAGCCAGGAGAGCCAGAAAACCCAGGAACCTGAACAGTGTCGGCATGCTGCACCCCAGGTTGCACCCGCTTTGCAACCAGTTCACACCCTAGATGACGGCTGCATCTCGTTGATGCAAGTCCGCTCTAGGCGCATCGCGCCGCAATCGTCTCCGGCAAATCCTGAGAGATCATTTTCGCCGCATCACACCGACGACCATAGCCGGATGACTTGCCCCGGACCGGCATGCTAGACGCGGAGCCATGAGCGGCCAATCCTCGCCTGTGCTGACCCCCCTGCCCCTTCGCGAAAGCCTGGGAACCAGGCCTATTGTGCTGGTCGGCATGATGGGTTCCGGCAAGAGCACGGTGGGCACAAGGCTGGCTGCAAAGCTGGGTTTGCGCTTTATCGATGCCGACAGCGAAATCGAGATTGCGGCCGACATGTCCATACCCGAAATCTTCGCCAGCCGCGGCGAGACGGAATTTCGCGCCGGGGAGCGCCGCGTGATCGCGCGCCTGCTGGCCCAGGGTGCACAGGTCATTGCCACCGGCGGCGGCGCTTTCATGAGCGAGGACACGCGTGAACGCATTGCCCGCACGGGCATCTCGATCTGGCTCAAGGCCGATCCGGACACTTTGATGAGGCGCGTGCGCAAGCGCAGCAACCGGCCCCTGCTGCAGACCGCCGACCCCGAAGGCACGTTGCGCAAGCTGCTGGTGGAACGCGAACCTGTCTATGCGCTGGCCAATATCACCGTGCCCTCGCGCGAAGAACCGCATGACATCGTGGTCGATGCGCTCATCAGCGCATTGGGCAGCTATCTTGCCAAAAACCCGGTCGAGACAGGCCAGAACAAAACATGACAACCCGAACATGACACAGACAGTCAAGGTCACCCTCCCTGGCCGCAGCTATGAGATCATCATCGGGCGCGGCCTGCTGGCTGATGCTGGCGCGCGGATCGCAGCACTGGGAGCTGTCCGGCAGGTCGCCATCGTGACGGACGAGACCGTGGGGCCGCTGC
>JANMIB010000223.1:0-8068 GCA_031375605.1 Allobosea sp.
TGATGCCGCTCCTTGCCATGAGATCAAGCCAGCGCGGATGCCAGCTTGCAATGTCGAGCGCCGTTGTGACGCCCGAACAAAGCAGCTCATTCAGCATGACCGTCTGGCAGGCTGCCTTCGCATCATCATCTGAATCGATCAGCGCGGCATATTCATAGAGCGCGTTGCCCCACAGGGCAGCCGTGCCGACATCCTCGAACAGCCCCTTGGCCAGCGGCTCATCACCCGAATGACAGTGGATGTTGACCAGGCCCGGCATCACCATCAGGCCCGCGCCGTCGATCTCGCGGGAAGCGGGGCCGCTCCAGCTGCCGCCCACCTGCAGGACGCCAGCGTTCGAGAAGGCCAGATCGGCATCTTCAAGATAGACATGGGAGCCTGACGGGGCATCCCAGCCGACCAGCCAGCGGGCCTTGCGGACGACGGTGACACCTTGAGCGCTGTGGTCTGCAGGATTTTGATCGGTCATTTTTGCACCTTGGGACACCACAAGGGTTAAACCGGAAACCGGGCAGTCGTCACCCCCGATCTTGATCCTTCCCGCATCGCCGTCATGTCTGGACGGAGCGCCCGGCCTGATCAACGACGTGCTGCTTTTCACGGCATTTCGCGCCGAATTTCTCTGCTTGCGGGCAGAAGGCAACCCTGCCTAAACTGTGAAGGACAGCGGCCATCCCGCGTCACGTCATGGGGAGAAGTCTATGAGTAACATCTCGAAGCGCTGGGGAGCCTTTGGCCTCGCAGCAGCCGTGATCGGCTCGGCAGTCTCGTTTTCAGGCGCTGCCAATGCGCAAGCCACCGTCGACGCCATCAGGAAGCGTGACAAGGTCCTTTGCGGCGTCGCGCCATCCTCGGCCGGGTTCTCGTTTGCGGACAACCGCGGCATCGTGCGCGGCTTCGATGCCGACATCTGCCGCGCCGTTGCTGCGGCGATCTTCGGCACGCCGGACAAGGTGCAGTATGTGTCGCTGACAACCCAGGTCCGCTTCCAGGCGCTGCAATCTGGCGAGGTCGACCTGCTCTCGCGGCAATCGACCATGACCTTCACGCGCGACGTGTCGCTCGGCCTGTCCTTCGGCCCCACCGTTTTTTACGATGGCCAGGGCCTGATGGTGCCGAAGAAGCTCGGCGTCAACAGCGCGCTCGAGCTGAAGGGCGCGGCCATCTGCACCCAGCCCGGCACGACCACACTGCAGAACCTCGAGGATTTCTTCAGGACCAACAACATCAAGTATGAGGCGATCCTGTTCGAGAATCCCGATGAGTGGCGCAATGCCTTCTTCTCGGGCCGCTGCGATGCCTTGACCACGGACCGCTCCGATCTTGCATCCGCACGTGCTGTCGCCAACAATCCGGCTGACTTCGTGGTCCTGCCCGAAACCATCTCGAAGGAGCCTCTCGCGCCCGTCATGCGCCAGGGCGACGACAACTGGCGCAAGGTGATCGCGTGGACCGTCAATGCGCTGTTCACTGCCGAAGAAAAAGGCATCACGGCAGCAACTGTCGATGCAGCCCTGCAGAGCAAGGATCCCGAAGTGCAGCGCCTGCTGGGCGTGACGGGCGAGTTCGGCAAGATGCTCGGTCTTGACAACCGCTGGGCCTACAACGCGATCAAGTCTGTCGGCAACTACGAGGAAATCTTTGAGCGCAATCTTGGGCCGAAGACACCTCTGGGCCTGACGCGCGGGCCAAACGTGCAATGGACCAAGGGCGGCCTGCTGTATTCGCCGCCTTTCCGTTGATCTGACGGCCCGGTTATCTCCGGGCGTTAGCCTTCAAAGTGCGTCAGCGCCTGAACCAAACCTGCATCCGGAATACCTGCGAGATAAGCAGACATTCCGGGTGCCTCCCGCGCCGTGGGCGCATGGGTTTTGAACACCGGCTTCCCAAAATCCCCCGTGAGCAAGGCTGGCACCTGTGTCGACCGCCGTCCGTCTGATCTACGACCTGCGTTTCCGGGCGATCATCTATCAGATCATGGCTGTCGGCGGCGTGCTGTTTCTCGGCTGGTATCTGTATTCCAACGTTGTCACCAATCTCTCGGACAAGAACATCGCAACCGGGTTTGCCTATCTCCAGCGCGAGGCCGGCTTTGCTATCTCGACCCAGCTCATCCCCTTCCAGGGCTCCGATTCTTATGGGCGTGCGCTGATTGTCGGTATTCTGAACACGTTTCATGTGTCGCTTCTGGGCATTTTCCTCGCCACCGTGATCGGTCTTGTCGTGGGGATTGCACGGCTGTCATCCAATCCGCTGCTGGCCAAGCTCATGCTGCTGTATGTCGAGTTCCTCAGGAACGTGCCGCTGCTGCTGCAGCTTTTCCTCTGGTACTCCGTCATCATTTTCACGCTGCCAAATGTGCGCCAGGCCCTGCAGCCCATCCCTCATGTCTACCTCAGCAACAGCGGCCTTGTGGTGCCATCACTGAACTGGAGCGCTGCCAAGACCGGCGTGCTGGCGTGCTTCCTGCTGGGCATCATTGCGGCTTTCCTTTATCGCAGGGCAGCCATTTCCAGCCGCGTCGCGACCGGGATCGAGCGGCGCATCTGGCCCATGATGCTGGCAGCGCTGGCCGTGCCGACCTTGATCGGCCTGTTCGTTTTCCAGCCGAACTGGAGCATTGACTGGCCTGAAGCCGGGCGCTTCAGGCTGACGGGCGGCTCGACGCTGACGCCCGAGTTCACCGCGCTGCTCGTCGGCCTTGCACTCAATGCCTCGGCCAGCATTGCCGAAATCGTCCGCAGCGGCATCCAGTCCGTCAAGAAAGGCCAGTGGGAAGCGGCTCAGGCACTTGGGCTGCAAAAGGGCGAGGTGATGCGCAAGGTCGTGCTGCCGCAAGGGCTCAGGGTGATGATCCCGCCGCTGACCAGCAGCTATCTCAGCCTGTTCAAGAACTCGTCGCTGGCGGTGGCCATCGGCTATCCGGACCTCGTGATGGTGTCGACCACCACGATGAACCAGACAGGTCAGGCCATCGAAGGCATCGCGATCTTCATGAGCATCTACCTGTCGATCTCGATTTCGATCTCGGTGTTCATGAACTGGTACAATGCGCGTGTCGCGCTGAAGGGCCGGTGAGCCATGACGGTCATCAGCGACCACCGCGTCAGCGATCACCGCATGATCGAACCGCAAATCCGCCCACATGCGGGGCAAGGCCTTTGGGCTGCCCTCAAGCCTTATCTTGGCACACCGCTGAATGCGATCATCACGATCAGCTGCATCGCGCTGGTCATCCTCGCACTGCAGGCGCTGGTCTCGTGGCTGTTCGTCAACGCGCTCTACGAGGGCACGCCGCAAGATTGCAAAGCCACACGCGGCATCGGCATCTGCTGGCCTTTCTTCGCCGCAAAACTCAGGTTCATGACCTTCGGCTTTTATCCTTACGAGCAACACTGGCGGCCCGGCATCGCGATGGCGATCTTCCTGAGCACGGGTTTCATCACCATGATCCCGCGCTTCTGGGGCCGCTGGCTGATCTGGTTGTGGGCCGCTGCCGTCATCGCCATGACCATCCTGATGTGGGGCGGCATCTTCGGGCTGGTGCGCGTGCCCGTCCACACCTGGGGTGGATTGCCGCTGTCATTCATGCTGTCCTTCGTGGGGCTGGTCTGCGCCTTTCCGCTCGGCATCGTGCTGGCGCTGGGGCGGATGTCGAACATGCCGGCCATCAAGATCATCTGCGTGATGTTCATCGAGCTGATCCGCGGGGTGCCGCTGATCTCGATCCTGTTCATGGCATCGGTGATGCTGCCGCTGTTCATGCCGGAGGGCATGACCATCGACAAGCTGCTGCGCGCCCAGATCGCGATCATCTTCTTTGCGGCGGCCTACATCGCGGAAACCGTGCGCGGCGGCTTGCAGGCGATTCCGAAAGGCCAGTTCGAGGCTGCCGGCGCGATGGGCCTGCACTACTGGCAGATGATGCGCCTGATCATCCTGCCGCAGGCGCTCAAGATCGTGATTCCGCCGCTGGTGACGACCTTCATCGGGTTCTTTCAGGACACAACGCTGGTCACGATCATCGGCCTGTTCGATTTCCTGGATACGGTGCGCGGAGCCATTCGTGACCCGGCCTGGCAGGGCATCGCGGTGCTTGAGGCCTACCTGTTTGCCGCCTTCATCTATCTCGTGTTCAGCTGGGGCATGGGAGCCTACAGCCGGTTCCTGGAACGAAGGCTGCGGGTCGGCCATGATTAGGACATGCTGTGAGAAAGTGATTACCGCTTATTGTTCATACGCAATGCTTTGACAGGCGCTGAAAAAACCCCAACGCGTCTTTGCGAGGCGTGAAGCGACGAAGCAATCCAGAATCCTGGGCATCAAGGGTGCCAGGTTTTCCCGTCAATTTGGTCTCAAGCGATGCCGCAGAGATCTGGATTGCTTCGCTGCGCTCGCAATGACGGTTGGTGTTTGCCTTTTTCAGAAGCCTGCTAGATCACCGCCTCGATCAGGAACGGGCCGCGTTCTGCAAGCCCCGAACGCAGCGCAGAGGTAAACTCTTCCGCCGTGCCAGCCCGCACACCCGGAACACCCATGCCCTTTGCCAGCGACACCCAGTCCAGCGAAGGATTGTCGAGCGAGAGCATGTCCAGTGCCTTGGCGCCAGGGTTGGATGCGCCAACCGCCATCAGTTCGCCGGTCAGGATCGCATAGCTGCGGTTGGCCCAGATGATGGTGAGGACATTGGCGCCGGCACGCGCCTGGCTCCACAAGGCCTGCAGCGTGTACATGGCGCTGCCGTCGGCCTGCAGGTTGATGACCTTCCTGTCCGGACAAGCGACGCTGGCACCCAGAGATGCGGACGGGCCCATGCCGATGGCACCCCCGGTCAGCTGCAGCAGATCGTGAGGCCGCGCATGGGCAGTCATCGGGCCGGTGAAGCGCGTTGCGGTGACGGACTCGTCCACGACGATCGCTCCCTCCGGCATCAGCGCGCTGACCGCAGCCATGGCGCTTTCGACCGTGAGCGTGCCCGATGGCAGCTGGTGCAGCCGCAATGCGGCGCGCGGCGCATCGGTGACCGTCGCACCGATCTCATCGGCAAGCCGCTCTGCCAGGCCCTGGAGATCGTGCGTGCCATCGGCCAGCGCAATGATCTCGGCATGGTCCGGTGCCAGCCGGCTTGGCTTGCCTGGATAACCAAAGAACCCGACAGGATCGGCGGCCCCGAGCAGGATGATCGTCCTGAACGGTTTCAGCGTCTCAAGCGCTGCGTCGATCGCATATGGCACCCGCGCAAGCAGCACCGCGCCCGCCCCGCGCTCGCAGCGGCTGAGCGAGGTGCGCCCCATGATCTGTGCGCCGGTCCTGGCCGCGGCGGCGGCGATGAGATCAAGCGCTGAGGCGCGAACCGCATCCGCTCCGATCAGAACCAGTGTTTCCGCGCCGCGGCGCATCGCGGCGACAGCCCGCGCAAGTGTTGCCTCATCAACCGGGCTGCGAGGGGCTGGCGCGTGTGGCACAACGGGCACACCGCCCGGTCCCCAGGCAGTATCAGCCGGCAGGATCAAGGTGGCGATCTGGCCGGGGCCAGCCTTGCAGGCCGTGCGCGCGACCGTGATGGCAGCCGCACCATCCGCCGCGATGCCAAGGCTGTCACGCCCGGTATGGACCCAGTGCGACATGGGCCTTGCCACGCCTTCGGTGTCGGAGGTCAGCGGCGCATCATACTGCAGGTGCTGCGTGGTGTGTTCGCCCACGACATTGATGATGGGGCTGCCGGCCTTTTTCGCGTTGTGCAGATTGGCCACGCCGTTGGCGAGGCCGGGGCCGAGATGCAGCAGCGTGAGGCCGGGCCGGCCGGTCATGCGCGCCCAGCCATCCGCCGCCCCAGTGGCCACGCCCTCGAACAGGCACAGCACGCAGGACATGGCCTCGACACGGTCGAGCGCCACGACAAAGTGCATCTCGGACGTGCCGGGATTGGAAAAGCACATGTCGGAGCCGCCCGCGACAAGCGTGCGCACCAGGCTTTCCGCGCCGTTCATGATGTGTTGATCAGCCATGCTGGCTCCGGTTCAGTTGAAAATGCCGTGACGGTCATGCACGGGCTGGCCAGCGAGTAGGGTCAAGTCACACGTTGTCTCGTCCCGCACCTGTTCCGGCGCAGCGGTGATGAGATCGCGCGAGAACACGGCAATGTCGGCTGCCATGCCCGGCAGGAGCTTGCCGCGATGGCTCTCGCAATGGTTCCCGTAAGCGCCGAATTCCGTGTAGGCCTGCAATGCCTGGGTCATCGTCACGGTCTCGTGCCCACCGAGCACCGTTCCGCGCGAGGTCTTCCGCGTGAGCATCGTGTAAAGGTTGGGGAACGGATCGGCATCGCAGACCGGCGCGTCCGACGAGGCGGAAGGCTTGAAGCCGCGCTCGATCCAGCTGCGCAGCGGATAGCTCCCGGCGGCGCGTTTTTCGCCCAGCACCGACACATAAAGATCGCCGAAATCGTGGATGAAGACCGGCTGCGGTGCAGGCTCGATCCCTGCCGCGCGCATGCGGTGCATCTGGCCATCGGTGTTGAAGCCGCAATGTTCGATGCGGTGGCGGCGGTTTGCATCGGGATGTTTCACCAGCGCCTTCTCCATGGCGCGCAAGGTCTGCTCGATGGCCGCATCGCCGATGGCATGCACGGCGAGCTGGTAGCCCTTGGCGTGATAATCAAGCACCAGCTCGTCCATCTCGTGATCCTTGAGCAGGAACAGGCCCTTGGTCTCCGGCTCACCGAGATAGGCGCCGAACATCGCGGCTGTCCTGCCGCCTGCCGAACCATCGGTGAAGATCTTCACCGGGCCGACCCTCAGCCGGTCATCGCCGAAGCCGGTGATCAGCCCTTCCGCATGGCACTGCTCGACAATGCCGCCCGGCCCGCCCAGAAGGCACTGGCTGGTGCGGATCGGCATGCGGCCTTGCAGGGCGGCGCTGCGATAGGCGATGATTTCCGCATATTTCGCGCGCATGCCCACCGCCGCATCCATGCAGCTGGTGATGCCGAACTGGTTGCAGTACCGCGCCGCGCGCTCGATGGCGGCCACAAGCTGCTCGTGGCTGGGCTCTGGCAGCACTTTCTTGATCGGGTCACGTCCGGTTTCGGCCAGAAGGCCGGTGAGCCGCCCCTGAACCTGCTCGATGGCCCCGCCTTGTGGAACGGGCGTGTTCTCATCCACGCCCGCCAGAGCCAGCGCGCGTGAATTGACCACCGACAGATGCCCACAGGCCCGCACCAGATAAACCGGATTGTTCGGCGCAACCGCGTCCAGCTCGGAGCGGTCAGGGTGGCGCTTCACATCGAGTTCAAACTGGTCATAGCCGCGCGCCAGCACCCATTCGCCGGGTTTCAGGCTGTCGGCCTTGGCCTTGATCAGCCTGAGCAGATCATCCAGCGTGCGGGCCTGCCTGGGCCGCACATCGACATCGGCCATCGTCAGCCCGAGCGGCAGAAGGTGCAGGTGAGCCTCATAAAGCCCCGGCGTCGCCATCCGGCCAGCCAGATCGATCACGCGGGTGGCCGAACCACGCAGGCCATCGATCTGGGCGGCGGTGCCGGTGGCCAGAACCTGCCCGTTCCAAAGCGCCACTGCCTCCGCCAGGCCATCTGCCGCGCTGATGAACACGCGGCCACCGGTCAGGATGGTGTCGGCCTTCGGCAATGGCATCCGTTTCCCCTCACAGCACAAGATCGATGACAAATCTCGCACGCATCATGGCCAGCCGACAACCACTGAAAACGCATGCGTGTTGACGCGGAAAGGTACGGCATGGATGATCAATCATGACCCTCATGACATCGTCCGTGCTTGCACGCCTCACACCTCGCCCCCGCGTCATGGCCTTTGATGCCTATGGCACGCTGTTTGATGTTCATTCTGCGGTGCAGGCGCTTGGGGCGCGCATAGGGCCTGATGCCGCGGCGTTCTCGGCCCTGTGGCGTGCAAAGCAACTGGAATACACGTGGGTCTTGTCGCTCGCCGGGCAATATCGTGATTTCTGGCAATTGACGCAGGATGCGCTGGGCTTTGCCTTTGCGAGCTTTCCCTCCGTCGATCCTGCCCTGCGGCCTGAGCTGCTGGCG
>JANMIB010000272.1:0-1945 GCA_031375605.1 Allobosea sp.
TAGAGCGCCGTCATGATGGTCGCCATCGACGCACAGGAGGCCTGATGTCCACCAACCTTCACCTCCCCAGCCTCGCGGATGTGGTTGGCGTTGTGAATGGTCCACGTCGAAAGCCAGAGAATCTTCCGCTCGAGTTCGGCAAGGACGGAAAGGCGTGAATCGGTCATGGGATGCTCGGATGAAAACAATGAACTGGAGAAGGTCCTATCCTGAGCCCGTCGAAGGAGGAGCTTCAGGGATGCACCGACTGGACCCTCGTCCTTCGACGGGCTCAGGATGAGGGCATTGTAAAAATGTCGCTACATCACCTTGGCTCGGGCGTGCCACCACTCAGGATGGTTGCGGCCCAGTCGCGGTCGATGTTGCCGCCGCACAGGATCACAGCGCATTGCTTGCCCTGCATGCGGTCTTTTTCCTGGATCAGGGCTGCCAGCGGTGCGGCCCCTGCCCCTTCGGCCATATTGTGCGTGTCCTCATGATAAATGCGGATCGCATCGGCAATCTCATCATCGCTGACGCGGACAACGCGTGCAACAGCCTTGGCATAGATGGCAAAGGCGTCAGGCTGCGGAATGCGGGTCGCCATGCCGTCGGCAAAGGTGCGTGTCGATGTGCCTTCGATGATGTGCCCGGCCTCGATGGAACATGCTGCGGCATCGGCAATCTCGGAGGTCACGGCGATCACCTCGGTCTTGAGCCCAAGTGCGTCGCGGACCGAGATCACACCGCAGATGCCTGAACCAAGGCCGATGGGCACGTAAACGGCATCCAGATGCGGATAGGCACCAAACAGTTCAAGCGCGTAAGACGCCACGCCTTTCACGAGATCCGGATGGAATGACGGCACCATCGAAAGGCCGCGCTCGTCTGCTGTCTGCTGCGCGACAATGCGGGCCTCGTCGAAATCAGCACCGGCCTCGATAAGTTCGGCCCCGAAAGCCTTCATGGCGGCATTCTTCTCGCGTGAATTGCCATTGGGCACCACGATTGTCACCGGCACCCCGAAGACGGAGCCTGCCAGCGCAAGGCTCTGGCCGTGATTGCCGCGTGTCGCGCTGACCACACCGCGCGGGTTGTTGTCCCCGGATTGGCGCGCCCGCTCATGCTCGGCATAAGCCTTCATGTAAACAAAGCCGCCACGGACCTTGAAAGCGCCTGTCGGAGTGTGATTCTCGTGCTTGACCACCACATCTACGCCGAGCCGCGCCTTGAGCAATGGCCAGGCAATCTGCGGCGTGGGAGGCATATGGGCATGCACGATGGCAGCAGCGGCCTGAAGTTCGGAGAGTGAAGCGGTTGGCATGAAATCCCCGTGTTGGTCAGGATTTCAATATCGCCTGACGCCCGGTTTGATCAAGTTATCAGCGCTTTATGGCTTTAATCATCAAATTATTCGCATATACATGGCTTGTACGCTCGTTTTGTGCGTAAATAGGAGTATCCTGATCATCCTCTGAAAACAGTTTGCGCCATGACCTCGATCACCCTTGACGATTTCGACCGGCAACTCGTGGCGGCGCTCTCGATAAATGCCCGCCTGAGCAACCTGGAGCTTGCCCGCAACATTCCTTTGTCCCATTCGGCCATCTCGCGCCGGATCAAGCGGCTGGAAGATGGCGGGGTGCTCACAGGCTATCGTGCGCTGGTCAACCGTGCTGCGCTGGGCCTGGGGGTCAGGGCCTTTGCAGGGCTGGCACGCGACAACGCCACCTCGCTTGATGACATCTGCGCTGCCTTGAAAAATCTTGATGAAGTTGCAAGTTGCTGGATCGTGACGGGGGACCACGACATCATGATCGAGGTGCTGGCGCGCGATCTCGATCATTTCGCCGACATCATGCTGCGCAAGGTGCAGAAGGTGCCGGGCATCGCCGCCACGCGCTCGACATTCGTGATGACCGAGATCAAGCAGAGGTGACGCATGCTGAGTCAAAGATCCGAGGAT
>JANMIB010000036.1:0-10507 GCA_031375605.1 Allobosea sp.
CTGTATTGTCCCAGATGCTCATCCAGCCGCGCGCGCCAGACCAGTGACACCGTGTTGCCGGATTGCAGGACCGGGCCAAACCTGGCGGAGCGCCCGCCGCGCACGATGCCCAGATGCCGCCCATGTTGCCGGGTCATCGCTTCAAGGATCACGGAGCTTTCGCCATGACGCCGCGTGCCCAGAATGATGCCTTCATCCGTCCATTCCATATGCTCTTGTGCGGTGTTTGCAGGCATGAGCGCAAGGTGGATGGGATGACACCAAGAATTCGTGGACTGCCACAGTGGGTTGCGCACCCACCCCACTTTGCATTGCCCCTCAAGTCTGGATCGGCTAGACCCGGCAAACAGATGTTCATGATCGATTGAGGTGTGCGTGAGCGACGAGGCCAAATTGCAGGGCAAGAAGAAGGACGAAGGCGGTTTCATGGAAACCGCCAAGGTGATCGTGCAGGCGCTGCTGATTGCGCTGGTGATCCGCACCTTCCTGTTCCAGCCCTTCAACATTCCGTCCGGTTCGCTGGTGCCGACGCTTCTGGTGGGCGACTATCTGTTTGTCTCGAAGTACACCTATGGCTACTCCAAGCATTCGGCCCCTTTCAGCCCGAACCTGTTTCAGGGCCGGATCTGGGCTGCAGAGCCCAAGCGCGGTGACATTGCCGTGTTCAAGCTGCCGAAGGACAATGCCACCGACTACATCAAGCGCGTGATCGGACTGCCAGGTGACCGGATCCAGGTGATTGATGGCGTGTTGCACATCAACAACAGGGCCGTTGATCGCCAGCGCATCGCCGATTTCGAGACGACCGACGCCTGGGGTCGCACGCAAAAGGTGGCCCAGTATCGGGAGACGCTGCCGGGCGGCGTCTCCCATGTCATCATCGAGCGTGATGGTGACCGCGGCTATTGGGACAATACGCGCGTGTATACCGTGCCCGCCGGCCATTTCTTCATGATGGGGGACAACCGCGATAACTCCACGGACAGCCGCGACGAGCAATCTGTCGGCCCGGTTCCGTATGAGAATTTCGTGGGGCGCGCCGAGATCATTTTCTTCTCCATCGAGGAGGGCGAGGCCGCCTGGCAGATTTGGCGCTGGCCTGTCAGCGTGCGCTGGAACCGGCTGTTTCAGGCGATCAGGTAGTCCTTGATGGCATCCCGGCCCAAACTCGATCTGTCCGATCTCGAGGCAAGGCTGGGGCACGTCTTTCACGACAGGCGGCTTCTGGAGCATGCGCTGACGCACATGAGCGCGGCCCCTTCGGAGGCCAAGCGCACCGGCAGCTATCAAAGGCTCGAATTTCTCGGTGACCGCGTGCTGGGCATGGCTGTTGCCGAACTTCTGTTCAGGACATATCCGGCAGCCGAGGAGGGCGAGCTGTCGCGCCGTCTGGCTGATCTGGTGCGCAAGGAAACCTGCTCTGAGATGGCGCTGGCCTGGGGCATCGGGCCTTATCTCAAGGTGGGCGATGGCGAGGCCTCGTCAGGTGCGCGCAAGAACAAGGCGATTCTTGCCGACGCCTGCGAATCCATCGTTGGCGCAGTGTTTCTCGACGGCGGCTATCAGGCTGCGCAGAAACTGCTTGAGGCTGCCTTGGGCGACAGGTTGCGCAAGCCCACCACACCCCCGCGGGACGCCAAGACAGCGCTGCAGGAATGGGCGCAGGGCCAGGGCCTGCCGACACCGAGCTATCTGGAAATCAGCCGCTCCGGGCCAGACCACGCGCCCGTGTTCAAGCTGGCCGCACAGGTTCATGGCCTGCCTGACGGGTTGGCGGAGGGACGTTCCAAGCGCCTTGCCGAGCAGGCGGCAGCCGAGAATTTCCTGCGCCGCGAAGGACTGTGGCATGACGGCGAGCCTGGACAAGGCGCAACTGACGGGCACGAAGGAGACAGCGGGATTGAGTGACGAACAGAAAATCGGCGGGCAGAACATCAGCGGGCAAGCTGTCGGTGGACCTGCCGGAGTGGCCACGCGTGCGGGGTTTGTGGCACTGATCGGCGAGCCGAATGCCGGCAAGTCCACGCTGCTGAACCAGCTTGTCGGGGCCAAGGTCTCGATAGTCTCGCGCAAGGTGCAGACCACCCGCACCCAGGTGCGCGGCATTGCCATGTCCGGTGCCTCGCAGATCGTGTTTGTCGACACGCCCGGCATTTTCCGGCCCAAGCGGCGGCTGGACCGCGCCATGGTCACATCGGCCTGGGGCGGAGCAACCGATGCGGACATCGTGGGCCTTCTCATCGATGTATCGCGGCACAACACTGCCGAGACCACCGAGCTTCTCGCCCGTGTCGGCGAAATCGCGCAGCCGAAATTCCTGATCCTCAACAAGGTCGATACACTCAAGGACAAGTCCACCCTGTTCAGCATCAGCACGCAGCTGAACGAGAAGGCGAAATTCGAGACCACGTTCATGATTTCCGCGCTATCCGGCTCCGGCGTCAAGGCGATGCTGGAATGGCTCGCGGGGCGTGTCGCGCCGGGGCCATGGCTCTATCCTGAGGATCAGGTCTCGGATGCGCCGCTGCGCTTCCTTGCTGCGGAAATCACGCGCGAGAAGATGTACGAGCGCCTGCACGACGAGTTGCCCTATCGCTCGACGGTGGAGACCGAAAGCTGGCAGCAGAAGCCGGACGGGTCGGTCCGCATCGAGCAAACCATTTTCGTGGAGCGCGAAAGCCAGCGCAAGATCGTGCTGGGCAAGGCCGGTGCCACCATCAAGGCCATCGGCCAGTCAGCCCGCAAGGATATTGCGGAAGCTGCCGAAGCGCCGGTCCACCTCTTCCTGTTCGTGAAGGTCCGCGAGGACTGGGGCAACGATCCTGCACGCTACAAGGAAATGGGGCTGGATTTTCCGCAAGGATGAAAATGCCGGTTGTCGTGAGGCAATCCGGTAAATGTGACTTCCCTTGCAGGCATCGCCGGTTCATCTTGCTGAGATGATCTGGACCATGCGATTGTTCGCAGCTTTTGTTGTTCTGGCCAGCTGGCCTGCCCTCGCACAGACACCGTGCCTTGAGGCACCTGGCTGCACGCTTCCAACGGGCCGTTATCGCGCGCTTGCGCCATCTGGGTGGGATGGTGCCGCAGCCCTCCCGGTGCTGGTGTTTTTCCACGGTTGGCGCGAAAGCGCGGAATATGTGGTCAATGATGCACTGCTGAAGGCCTTTGCCGAACGCCACAAAGTGCTGCTGATCGCGCCCCATGGCGAAGGCAACACCTGGTCTTATCCCGGCGCGCCCGGCAGGCACCGCGACGAGTTCGCCTTTGCCGCCGATCTGGTCCGCGATGTGAAGGCGCGCTTTGCCGTCGATCCGAGCCGCTTTGTGGCTGCAGGTTTCAGCCAGGGCGCGTCGATGGTCTGGAACATCGCGTGCCGCCAGCCAAACCTTTTCAGCAGCTATGGCGCGCTGGCCGGCGGCTTCTGGGAACCCTCGCCTTCGGTCTGCACAGGGGGCGGTGTCGATCTCATCCATATCCACGGGCTGAATGACGGCACCGTGCCCATGGGCGGGCGAAGCCTGCGCGGCGGCGTCTATCGCCAGAGCGACATCAGGCGGGACTGGCGCATCTGGCTGGATGAGAACAGCTGTGCCCCGGACAGGGCCGAGACCAAGGCCGCTGCGGGACGCATCTGCCAGGTCTGGACGGCTTGTGCCAAGCCGAAGTCGGTGAGCCTGTGCACACATGAATCAGGACATGAAATCCATGATTCTGATCTTGAAGTGCTTTGGTCATTTGTGGAGCAGCGCGCCGCAAACCGCTGACATGGCTGATCAATCCCTGACGAACACCAGTCCTGTCAGCAGGTCGTGCCCCATCCGGCCATCGTCGCGGAACAGCCCGATGATGATGTCGAGTGCCAGAAGGCCGACCGTGAAGGTCGCCACATAAAACAGCAAGCAGTGCGCCGCCGCCGTGATGCCATCAGGCGGGCTGCCGTCGCTGCGGTCCACGCTGATGTTTGAGACACGCATGCCGATGGTGGCCTGCCTTGGCCCGCCGATGGTGATGGCGGCATAGGCCATGGCCGAGCAGATGCCAACGACCGGGAACAGCAGCCAGCCGAGGCCGAAGGTGATCAGCCCCAGAAAACCGACGATCATCCAGACAACAAGGCCGATGACGGCGATGATGAACAGGTCGATGACATAGGCCACCAGCCGCGGCATCAGGATGCCGTCTGTCGGGCGTTGGCCGGTCAAGTGCTGGCTCTTGTCAGATGTCTGCATGGGCGTTGCCATGGTCTGTCCTCTCATGTGTTTCAGGTCACGCCGCGCGGGTCGCGGCGACGTGGTTCCAGCCCGTCGGCAGCAAATGCCGCCAGGATGGCGCTGGCATGTTCGGCCCCGAGTGTTTCCACCGTGATGTCGATGGTCACGCCCTTGGCCGGAACATCCAGCAGCAGACGTCCGTGTGACACCTCGAGGATATTGGCCTTGAGCTGGCCCAGACGGCTTGCGATCACGCCAAGGATGCCGGGGCGGTCCGCTGTCGTGATGCGCATGGATAAAATGCGGTCATTGCGCTCAAGTTCCCTGACCATGATTGAGGCAAGAAGTCGCGCATCGATGTTGCCGCCGCACAGCACCAGCCCGACCTTGTGGCCCCTGAAGCGTGCAGGGTCGGTCAGCATCGCGCCAAGACCGGCTGCTCCCGCGCCTTCCGCCATCGTGTGCTGCAAGGTGGCGAAGGTGTTCACCGCGCGCTCCAGCAGTTCCTCTGTCACAAGCACAGGCCCCTCGACCAGCGCGCGAATGATCGGCAGGGTCAGTTGGCCGACATTCTTGACCGCGATGCCCTCCGCCAGTGTCGGCCCGCCAATCGGCAGGTCTGCGCCTGTGAGTGCGTTGTGGAAAGAGGGATAGAGCGC
The DNA here is from genome assembly GCA_031375605.1 of Allobosea sp. Taxonomy (GTDB): domain Bacteria; phylum Pseudomonadota; class Alphaproteobacteria; order Rhizobiales; family Beijerinckiaceae; genus Allobosea. The sequence goes on from JANMIB010000036.1 coordinate 4,874, forward strand.
AGCTTCAGCACCAATGATCCGGATGGAAGGCTTCAGTGCTTTTGCCGCCGTTGCCATGCCTGCGATCAGCCCGCCGCCGCCCATCGGCACCACCAACATGTCAAGATCAGGCGCATCTTGCAGCATCTCCAGCGCGATTGTGCCCTGGCCCGCCATCACGGCTGCATCGTTGTAGGGGTGGACGAGCACCAGACTTTCGCGGGCGATGATCTCGTCGACCTTGTCCTGTGCTTCGGCCAGTGTCTCGCCATGCAGAACCACGCGCGCACCGTGGCTGCGCGTGTTTTCCACCTTCACCGTGGGTGTCGGCTCGGGCATCACGATGGTCGCGGGGATGCCCATGCGCTGCGCATGATAGGCCAGTCCCTGTGCATGATTGCCGGCCGACATGGCGATGACGCCGCGTGCCCGTTCGGCAGGCGTAAGCTGCGCCAGTTTGTTCACGGCGCCGCGCTCCTTGAACGATGCCGTGGCCTGCATGTTCTCGTATTTGACGAACACCTCCGCCCCGGTCAGCTGCGACAGGCGCGGCGCAAACACCAGCGGCGTGCGGATCACATGCCCGGCCATGGCGCGCGCTGCCGCCTCGATGTCGGCAAGGGTGATGCAGCGAGCAATCAGAGTGTCGGTCATGTCTGCTCTCATACCCGCCTTGGGCTCAAATCTGCAAAGCCGAAGAAACCACCTGGTTTGAACAGCAGAACAACCACGAGCGCGCAATAGATTACAAGATCCCTCCCTTCGATGGGCATGGTCGATGACCACAAGGCCTCGAAGGCTGCAATGGCCAGTCCGCCGAGTGCTGCCCCGCCAATCGAACCGATCCCGCCCAGAATGGCGGCAATCAGCGCCTTGAGGCCAAGCTGGAACCCACCGGCAAAGCCCATGCCGCCATACAGCACCGTGATGATGATGCCGGACAGGCCCGCAATGGCACAGGCGATGACCACGGCGCGATCATGCACCCTTGCTTCATCGACGCCAAACAGCGCCGCCGTGCCAGGATCATCTGCCACCGCGCGCCACTGGCGACCATATCGCGAGCGCTGCATGTAAAGAACAAGCGCAACCGCCGTGACCAGCCCGACCAGTGCGGCAATGGCGGACACGCTGGTGATCGTGGTGACGAAATCGCCTGATCGCAACAGCGCGACGGGTTGGTTGAACACGGGCGGCAACCAGCGTGTCTCAGCACCCTGCATGAGGCGCAGATACTCCGACAGCGCGATGCCTGCGCCGACTGTGGCGATCAGCACATGCTGGCCCGGCGCGCGCGCCAGCGGCGTCAGCACCAGCCGTGACAGGGCAAAACCATGAAAGGCCGCCGTGGCGACACCGATCACCAGTGCCACCAGCACAGCGATGATGGCTGTCTGCTGGCCAAGCGAGAACAGCACCGCAAGGCCGACAACGCCACTGAGGCTGGCCAGGGCCGCGAACTCGCCGAACACCAGCACGATGCGCCCCACCAGTCCGTAAATCAGCGCGTAGGCCGCTGCCAGCAGCGCGTAGATGGCGGCTGTGGGCAGCGCGACCAGCAATTGCTGGCTGCCATACGCCATCCAGAACGGCACTTCGGGAACCATCTGGCGCGCATTGGGAGGGGCGGGATCAGCGGCATCACTGTCCGGCGCGTCGAGATAGAACCGCTTGAGAAAATAGAACGAGGCATCAGCCATCGGCCCGAATTCGGTGGCAAGGCCGGTGAGGGCACGGAGGCCACGCGCATCCCGGTCTGCCTGGAAGCGGCAGATCACGAAGCGCATCCGCGCCGTGCCATCATTGCGGATCGCGCGGTAGTCGATCCGGAGCGAAAACGGATAGGGGCCGGGTATCGTGCGTTCGACGCTCAATCGTGCGCCGTCCTGGTTGATGGCAGGCAAGGCCAGCCTGCATGTCCGCGCCTCGCCAGCGTCGATGAGATTGCCGCAAGAGGCGAGGAGCAGCAGAAGAATCATGGAAAGCAGTCGCAACATGCCATGATCCTATAGCGGATCAGGTGCGCAAACGTCTTGTCATTGCAGCGAACATGCCTGCGGGACACTCACCCCTGCTTCAGCCACTCCGCCACGCGCGGCGCAAAGTAGGTCAGAACGCCGTCGGCCCCGGCGCGCTTGAAGGACAGCAGGCTTTCCATGATGGCGCGTTCCTCCTGCAGCCAGCCATTGCGGGCAGCTGCCATCAGCATCGCATACTCGCCGGAGACCTGGTAGGCGAAGGTTGGCACGCCAAACGTGTCCTTCACGCGGGTGATGATGTCGAGATAGGGCATGCCGGGCTTGACCATGACCATGTCCGCACCTTCTTCAAGGTCGAGTGCGACCTCCTGAAGCGCTTCCTGCGCATTGCTGGGGTCCATCTGATAGGTGCGCTTGTCACCGACGAGCGTGACGTTGGTGCCGATGGCATCGCGGAACGGACCATAAAACGCGGACGCATATTTGGCGGCATAGGCCAGGATCTGCACATGCGTGTGTCCGGCATCGTCAAGCGCGCGGCGGATGGCACCCACGCGCCCGTCCATCATGTCGGACGGCGAGATCGTGTCCGTGCCGGCATTGGCCAGGGCCACGGCCTGCTTGCACAGGATGGCGACACTCGGGTCGTTGAGGATTTCGCCCTCGTGCATGACGCCGTCATGGCCATGACTTGTATAGGGGTCGAGAGCCGCGTCTGTGATGATGCCGATCTCCGGCACGGCCGCCTTGATGGCGCGCACCGCACGGCACATCAGATTTGTGCTGCGAACGGCTTCGGAGCCCGTGGCGTCGCGCAAGTCGCGCTCCACGAACGGGAAGGGCGCAATCGCGGGAATGCCAAGCCTTGCAGCACGCTCCGCCTCGCGCACGGCCTCGTCGATGTTGACGCGGTCAACGCCCGGCATATGCTCCACCGGCCAGCGGCTTTCCTGCCGGTCCATCAGGAAGATCGGCCAGATCAGGTCATCGACCGTCAGCTTGTTCTCGCGCACAAGGCGGCGAGACCAATCGCTCTTGCGGTTGCGGCGCATGCGGCGCGCCAGATCAAGCCGCGTGCCAGCATCCGGCACGATTGACGTGTCGCTTTCGCGGCGGGCAGACGGCTCCAGGAAAGGCCGGATAACGCGTGAAGACATGAACATCCCCATGATTGACATAGCGCTACCACATCGGAACCTTTCTAACCAAGTGAGGGCCATTACAGACGCGGGGGATCATGACGGCTGTCGGCTTCATGACCAGCGTGAGCACCAAGCCGGCATGCTTGAGACGCGCTGCAGACGGCACCTGCCTGTCTGGCATCTGAAGATGTTGTTAATCATGCCGAATTAGCCTGTTTCCATATTAGGTAGGGCAGAATGTTTCCGAAATTTTTTACAGCAAGTCTCTCGCAACGGTTGGTCCTTTGGGGTGTCCTCATCGGCTCGCTTCTGGCACTTCAAATCGCCAGCGAATGGCTGAACAATGCTCGTCTGAAGGGTTTTTCGGTTCAGATTGCACGCATTTCTGCCAATATGTCGGCTTTTGCAAGTACGGAAGAGGCCTATCAGCGGCTGTTTGCAGAAGCACCGCAGCCTGGGTCTGCGCCGGGTGCCCGCATGTCCGCCCCTGATGCGAAGATCGCTGCAAAGTCGGTCAGCGACGGCCTTGAGGAGATCGGCAAGGCAGCTGCAAGCACAGAAATCAGGGATCTGGCGCGGCAGGCGGAGATCACGTTTTCGGGAGCGGTGAGCATTGCGAACCAGCCTGCTATGATGGTTGCGACAAAGGCCCGCGCGGCACTTGGCACAGCCGTTGCCGATGAGGCGAAGCGGCTTTCAGGTGATTTTTCCTACTATCTCGGCAACGCGGCACAGAACAAGATCCTGCTGTCGCTGCTGTTTGTCTTTGCGCTGGGCTGGATCTGCTGGCTCGAATACCTCTGGCTCGCAAGGCCGACGATCAACCTTTCGGCCGCGATCCACAATGAGGACGGCCGGGACCGCGTGATCGGTGATCTGGCCATGCGCCGTGACGAGATCGGCGCGCTCGGCCGTGCGCTGGCGCAGAGCTTCGGGCGCGAGCGCGAACGCCAGAAAATTGCGAGCACCCAGGTCGAGAGGCTCTCGGGCGAGATTGATCGCCAGACGGCCCTGACAAGCCGAAGTAAGGCTTTCGAGGCGGCCATGATCGAGATCGCGTCGGAACTTGAAGCGCAGTCAGCATCGATGAAGACGGCAGCGGTCGCGCTGGACACGTTTTCGCGGGATGTCGATGCCAATGCGGTCGATGTGGCCGCCGCCTCGCGGCGGGCCGCAAGCTATGTCGATCACATGACCAGTGCCGTTGGCGAGATCTTCACGGTTCTCAATGCCACCTCCCATGACATCGAGCAGACAGCGCGGGCCGCCGAGGGCTCGCGCCAGCTGATGACCACGGCTGACCATGATCGCACCAACCTGATCGAGGCCATTCGCGAGGTCGAGAGCGTCGTCAAGCTGATCGGCGACGTGGCCGTCAAGACCAATCTGTTGGCGCTCAACGCCACCATCGAGGCCGCGCGGGCGGGCGAAGCCGGTCGCGGGTTCGCGGTGGTCGCCTCCGAGGTCAAGCAGCTTGCCCTCCAGACCGCACAGGCGACCACAACGGTCCGCGACAAGCTCGGTTCGATCACGCAGTCCGCTCACCGCATGTCATCGACCATCGAAACCCTTGGCACGTCCATCGCCAGCGTCGATGCGGCGACCAGGTCGATCCACACCCAGATGTCGCTCCAGCAGGCCAGCACAGAAGCGATCCGCACAAGTTCCGGCGAGGCAGCGTCAGAGGTGCGTGCCGTGTCGGACAAGGCTGATGAGGTTGCACGGATTGCGCTGGAGACACGGCAGGCGGCCAGCACTGTGACGCATGTCGCAGCGGATCTGGGCTCCCAGGCCGCCATGCTCAGGGCCATTGTTGACCGTTTCATCTCCGATACACTTGAAAGTGCAGCATGAGCAGCGTTGATCTTCGCACCGCAGACCTTGCCGGGCAGCAGGCCGCCAGCGAGCGTGCAATCCAGCCGCGCAGGGTGTTTCCTGTTGCGGCAAGGCTCATGCACTGGCTGATCGCCGCGTTCGTGCTGATGCTGGTCATGACCGGCGTGATCATGAAGCAGATGCTGCCCGGACCTCTGGCTGACAACATCTACGTGCTGCACAAATTCTCCGGTGCGCTGGCCTTCGGGCTGATCGTGCTGCGCCTTGGCTATCGCATCATGGCGCGTCTCACGGGGCGATGGCTCCGTGCGTCTGGCGGGCAGGCAGTGCACCGCGTCCTGTATGGGGTCATGCTGCTGGTCCCGCTGCTCGGCTGGGCGGGTGTCTCCGACTATGGCGCAAGGTCGCTGTGGTTCGGGCTGTCCCTCCCGGCCATCTGGCCAGAGGGTGCGGGCTATGCCGATATGCTGTTCCTGGCCCACGCCTGCCTTGCATTCGGCCTGCTGGCGCTGGTCGTGATCCACATCGGCATCGCGCTGGACACCTACATTCACCGGAATACAAACGTCCGCTGAGCGTCTGCACGCTGCACCGGCAGGCCATGATTTCTCGCAGGCTGCATTGACATCACCACGGTGCCGCTGAAAAGGGATGCACCAGTGGCAAGCCCGAGGGCAGCGTGATCGAAACCGAAATCC
>JANMIB010000362.1:0-15094 GCA_031375605.1 Allobosea sp.
CGATCGGGCTTCAGATCGTCGCCAAGCCGCGCGATGAAGGCCGCCTCCTGGCTGCAGCGCTCGCACTTGAACAGATCCTGGGGCTGAACACCGGCAAGGTGATCGTGCCGAATGTCACGCATCTGGAAAGTCTGGCCTGAAGGACATCAAGCAAGAAGACATCACGCAGGAAGGCTGGCTGACACTGCCCGCTTGTCGGCGCTGTCGCACAGGTCCGCCACCACACAGACCTCACAAAGCGGCCTGACAGCCTTGCAGGTATAGCGCCCGTGCAGGATCAGCCAGTGATGGGCATGCACGCCAAATTCGTCCGGCACGGCCTTTTCCAGCCCCATCTCGACCGCATAGACATTCTTGCCGGGCGCGATGCGCAGGCGGTTCGAGATGCGAAACACATGTGTGTCGACCGCGTGGGTGATCTGCCCGAACGCCATGTTGAGCACCACATTCGCGGTCTTGCGGCCAACACCGGGCAACCTCTCCAGCGCCTCACGGTCTGCAGGAACCTCGCCGCCGTGGTCGTCGATCAGCATCTGCGAGAGAAGCATCACATTCTTCGCCTTGGTGCGGAACAGGCCGATGGATTTGACGTATTCGCGCACTGCATCCTCGCCCAGCGCCACCATCTTTGCAGGCGTGTCGGCGATGGCGAACAAGGGCCGTGTCGCCTTGTTGACGCCCACATCGGTCGCCTGCGCTGACAGCACAACCGCGACCAGCAGCGTGTAGGCATTGACTGATTCCAGTTCGCCCTTGGGTTCGGGATTCTTAGCCTGGAAACGCTCGAACAGGGTGCGGATTTCAGCTGCCGGGCGGGGCTTGGGGCCAGCCTTCTTGCGAACAGGTTTTGCTTTCGACTTGGTGGATTTTGTCGCGGACGCTTTTGTCGCGGGTTTCGGAGGCTGGCTTGCTGGCATGGCTCTGTTATAGTCACCCAATGGACCAGCGCCACCCGAATTCCGCGACGATGCACACGGCCGATGAGGCCATTTTTGCTGCCGTGATCAGACCTCACCGCTCGCTTGGCCAGCAGGGCTTCAAGCTGGTGATGACGCTGGTCTGCCTCGCCAGCATTGTCTCGTCGATCCCTTTCATCATCGCAGGCGCCTGGCCCGTCGCAACCTTCTTCGGGCTTGATGTGGTGGCGCTCTACATCGCGTTTCGGGTGAACTTCAAGGATGGCCGTGCGTTTGAAGAGGTCGCCGTTTCGCCGGTCAAGGTGATGCTGGCCAAGGTGACGCCCAAGGGCGAGCGCGCAGAATGGCGCTTCGACACCATTTTCACCAAGCTCGAACGACAGGATGACGAGGACTATGGCCTGATGCACCTCAACGTCGTCTCTCGCGGGCAATCGGTGCCGGTGGCGCAAGCGCTGTCACCGGGCGAACGGGCGAGTTTTTACGATGCGCTGGCCGGGGCCTTGGCGAAGGCGAAGAACGGGTAGCTGCCGGTGTGAGCAGAGCCAAACTATCCTCCATGCAGCCCCATCATCCTCGTCCTGAGCCCGTCGAAGGAGGAGTTCCAGAGGTGAGCAAGCTGGAGGCTCGTCCTTCGACGGACTCAGGATGAGGATCGTCGCGGCGGAGGTCTTTGCCGAACTCGCACCACATCCCGGAAATCGGGTGTCGCAGCCACCTGCAATCGCCTAAACCTGATCCTGACAGCCAAGGGATCACGCCCATGACCGCACGACCAGCCTTCAATCTGACCACGCCGCAGCCTGTTTCCTCGCTCAGCACGGCGCAAGGTGATTACGAGATCGTGCGGCGCATCCTTGCCATGATCACGGAAGGCTGGCGTGAGCAGCCCGGTGTCGAGGAGATTGCCGACCGCGTGGGCCTGACCACGGACGAGACGCATCTGGTGTTTCGCCGCTGGTGCGGACTGACACCGAAGGCGTTCTTGCAGGCCGTGACGCTGGATCAAGCGAAACGCCTCTTGTCGCAGGATGCGAACCTGCTCGATGCGTCGCTTGACCTTGGACTGTCGGGGCCTGGGCGCCTGCATGACCTGTTCGTCACCCATGAGGCCATGAGCCCCGGCGAGTGGAAGACCGGCGGCAAGGGCCTCGTCCTGCGCTACGGCTATCACCCGTCGCCGTTCGGCGAGGCTCTGATCGTGGCGACGGCACGCGGCCTCGCCGGCCTTGGCTGGGTCGACAGCAAGGAGGCCGCTGGAAAGGCGTCGGACACGGGCAAGCCTGCAGGCGGCAAGGCCGGGGCGTTGGCCGACATGGTGCGGCGCTGGCCGAACGCGACCTATATCGAGGATCAGGCCGGGACCGCGCCGTTGGCCGCGCGCGTTTTCGATCCGGCGCAATGGCTTGCGGAGCAGCCCTTGCGTGTCGTCATGATCGGCTCGGATTTCGAGGTGCGTGTCTGGGAGCAGTTGCTGACCATCCCCGTCGGCAAGGCCACGACCTATGGCACCATCGCGGCCGGGATCGGCAAGCCCAAGGCCGCGCGCCCGGTGGGGGCCGCCGTGGGCCGCAACCCGATCTCCTTCGTGGTGCCTTGCCACCGGGTGCTGGGCTCGACCGGCGCGCTGACGGGCTACCACTGGGGCCTGACGCGCAAACGCGCCATCCTGGGCTGGGAGACAGGAATCTCAGCAGCATGAGGCTCAGCGCCTCGGTTTTGCCTCTGCCGCCGGGTTGAGCCTGGCGCGCAGGGATGCGGCCTTCGCTTCCGTGATCTTGGCGGCACAGAAGCCGTGATTGCCCTCGCGGCTGAACTCGCGGCAGACCAGTTCGCGCTCTGACGAAAACCCGGCCTGTTCGCGGGCTGCGGCCCGCTTGTCATCGGCTTCGCCGCGGGTGCCAAGCTGGCGGAAGCCGTCGCGCACCTGTCCTTCGGCCCGCGCGCGTTCTTTTTCGATGTCGCGTGACAAGGCCACCAGCCCCCGGCCATCAGGCGCCCACAACCCCTTGGGATTGAGCCGGCACTGGGCTGCCTCGATCACGCAGGGTGCCTGCGGCTCGACCACCAGAAGCGCATTGTTGAGCACATCGAACACGATGGGGCAGACGCTCGACTGCAGCTTGAAGCGCGGCAGGCCATCAGGCCGCCCAAGGCTTTCGAGCGGCACCACCTGTTCGCCGAACGACACCCCGCAGGGTTCGAGCAGATTGTTGGTCTGGAAACCCTCGACCGTGAACTTGAGGCCAAACCCGCCCTGCATCCGCTCCATCACGAAGCGCCCCGCCCGGCCCTGATGCAACAGGGCCTGCCCGACGATGGCATCGTCCGCAACGGCGCGGGCCGGAGCCACCGCCCCTTGAGGACGCGATGACGTTCCCGCACCGGGCGGACGGCTGGCGGGTGCCACATTTGGTGGCGCCACGGTCGTGCCGACAGGCGCGGAGCCCGACGAGCCTGGCAGCTGCATCGGCTGGGCCAGCAACGCGGATGGCCCACAGCACAGCAGGGCCAGCAACATGGAGCGCAAGGATGTGGTGGCACGGATCGGCATGTAGCAGTCGAAGTCTTCGTTTGATCTGCGGTTGAGCAGTCAAAGACTTTTTTGAACGGTTCCGTCAATTCGCAAATTGAATGAAGGCCCATTTCATGCTCGCGTTGTCGTCACGAAGGCGTGCGACCTGCGCGATGTCCACCGGATACATACCACCACATACCGCCACATTCCTGGCCAGAGAGATGACCGGGCGACCTCATGTCCAGTCGCGACACGAAGAAAGCACAGCCATCATCTGCATTTTTCGGTGCTGTTTATGTGCCGATTGTCTTGCTTTGCGAAAGTCTTCCCCCCATATGCCGATCACCGCGCGCTGGGCGCTTGGGCGAAATGATCTGAAAGCCGCCAAGGCTTGCTTTTCCCGCCTTGGGTCTCCCGCCGCATCACTGCAAACCATCAGGCTGGATGCTTCGGGTCCAGCCGGGATCATGCTTCGGAAGGGATCATCCCATGGGTAAAGTCATAGGCATTGACCTTGGCACCACAAACTCCTGCGTCGCCGTCATGGAAGGCTCGACACCAAAGGTGATCGAGAATGCCGAGGGCGCGCGCACCACACCATCGATCATCGCGTTCACCGATGACGGCGAGCGCCTTGTCGGCCAGCCCGCCAAGCGGCAGGGTGTTACCAATCCGGAGCGCACGTTCTTTGCGATCAAGCGCCTGATCGGCCGCACCTTCGATGATCCGATGACCCAGAAGGATCTGAAGCTGGTTCCCTACAAGATCAAGCGCGCCGGCAATGGCGATGCCTGGGTCCAGTCCGACGGGCAGGAATACTCGCCCTCGCAGATTTCCGCCTTCACGCTGATCAAGATGAAGGAGACTGCCGAGGCGTATCTTGGCCAGCCGGTCACGCAGGCCGTCATCACCGTGCCCGCCTATTTCAACGACGCCCAGCGCCAGGCCACCAAGGATGCAGGCCGCATCGCCGGGCTTGAAGTGCTGCGCATCATCAACGAGCCGACAGCCGCTGCGCTGGCCTATGGCCTCGACAAGAAATCGCAGGGCACCATCGCTGTGTATGATCTTGGCGGCGGCACGTTCGACGTCTCGATCCTGGAGATCGGCGACGGCGTGTTCGAGGTGAAGTCCACCAACGGCGACACGTTCCTTGGCGGCGAAGACTTCGACATGCGCCTCGTCGAATATCTCGTCGACGAGTTCAAGAAGGAGCAGGGCATTGACCTCAAGAAGGACAAGCTCGCGCTGCAGCGCCTGAAGGAAGCGGCTGAAAAGGCCAAGATCGAGTTGTCCTCGACCCCGCAGACCGAGATCAACCTGCCCTATATCACGGCTGATGCGTCCGGCCCCAAGCACATGACGATGAAGCTGTCGCGCGCCAAGTTCGAAAGCCTTGTCGATGACCTGATCCAGCGCACCGTCGAGCCTTGCAAGAAGGCGCTGAAGGATGCGGGCCTGACCGCTGCTGACATCGACGAGGTCGTTCTCGTCGGCGGCATGACGCGCATGCCGAAGGTGCAGGAAATCGTGAAGAACTTCTTCGGCAAGGAGCCCCACAAGGGCGTCAACCCCGATGAGGTCGTGGCCATCGGCGCGGCGGTTCAGGCCGGTGTGCTGCAGGGCGACGTCAAGGATGTGCTGCTGCTCGACGTGACCCCGCTTTCGCTGGGCATCGAGACGCTTGGCGGCGTGTTCACACGCCTCATCGACCGCAACACCACGATCCCGACCAAAAAAAGCCAGGTGTTCTCGACCGCCGAGGACAACCAGAACGCGGTGACCATCCGCGTCTTCCAGGGCGAGCGCGAAATGGCGGCTGACAACAAGCTGCTAGGACAGTTCGACCTTGTCGGTATTCCGCCAGCCCCGCGCGGCGTGCCGCAGGTCGAGGTCACGTTCGACATCGACGCCAACGGCATTGTCAGCGTCACCGCCAAGGACAAGGCGACCTCCAAGGAACACCAGATCCGCATCCAGGCATCTGGCGGCCTTTCGGATGCTGACATCCAGAAGATGGTCAAGGAGGCGGAGGAGAATGCCGCAGCCGACAAGACCCGCCGCGAAGTTGTTGAAGCCCGCAACCAGGGCGAAGCGCTGGTTCACTCGACCGAAAAGTCGCTGAAGGATTACGGCGACAAGGTTTCGGCCTCCGACAAAACGGGGATCGAAACCGCGCTCGATGCCATGAAGGCGGCGCTAGCCGGAGACGACCTCGAGGTCATCAAGAGCCGCAACACCGACCTGATGCAGGCTTCGATGAAGCTGGGCGAGGCCATGTATGCCGCGCAGGCCGCAGCTGACGCTGCAACCGATGGTGCCGAGGACGAGCCAAAAAAGAAGGAAGACGTCATCGACGCCGACTTCAAAGACGTCACCGACGACAAGGGCGACAAGAAGACGAGCGCTTGAAGTTGATAACCCTCTCCCGTTCAGGGAGAGGGTCGACCGCAAGGCGGTCGGGGAGAGGGAAAGCGTGAGCGAACCGGTTGGGCCCTCTCCCGGTCCGCGTTCCGCGAACCACCTTCTCCCTGAAGCGGGAGAGGGTTAGGGGCGAATGTCCAAACGTGACTATTACGAAATTCTCGGCGTGCCCAAGTCCGCCGATGAAGCGGCGCTTAAGGCGGCTTATCGCAAGCTGGCGATGCAGCACCATCCGGACAAGAACCAGGGAAACAAGGAGGCCGAGGTCAAGTTCAAGGAATTGAACGAGGCCTATCAAGTCCTGTCAGATCCGCAAAAACGCCAGCTTTACAACCAGCACGGCCACCGCGCCTTCGAGAATGGCGGCGGGGGCAACGGCCCGGGCCCCGAGTTCGGCGACTTCATGTCGGACATCTTCGACCAGTTCTTCGGCCAGGGTGGCGGCAATGGCCGCCAGCGGACGCAAGGCGGGCGCGAGCGCGGCGCCGACATGCGCTTCAACCTCGAGATTTCACTGGAAGACGCATTTCAGGGCAAGGCCGCCTCCATCCGGGTTCCGACGGCCGTGACATGCGAGGCCTGCACAGGCACGGGTGCCAAGCCCGGCTCCAAGGCCAAGCAGTGCACGACATGCGGCGGCTATGGCCGGGTGCGGGCTTCACAGGGCTTCTTCTCCATCGAACGCACCTGCCCGACCTGCAATGGCCGCGGCGAGGTCATCGATGATCCGTGCAAGGTCTGCAGCGGCGCAGGCCGCGTGATGAAGGACCGCAACCTGTCGGTGAACATCCCGGCAGGCGTGGAGGACGGTACCCGCATCAGGCTGGCCAACGAGGGCGAAGGCGGGGCCAAGGGTGGCCCATCCGGCGACCTTTACATCTTTCTTTCGGTCAAGCCACACCAGCTGTTTCAGCGCGACGGCGCGGACCTGTTCTGCCGCGTGCCGATTTCCATGACCAAGGCGGCCCTTGGCGGCGAGGTCGAGGTGGTGACGCTCGATGGCACCAAGACCATGGTGAAAATTCCCGAAGGCACGCAGACCGCCAAGCAGTTCCGGCTCAGGCGCAAGGGCATGCCGGTGTTGCGCTCCAGCGATGTGGGTGATCTTTACATCCAGGTGCAGGTCGAGACACCGCAAAGCCTGACACGCCGCCAGCGCGAATTGCTGGCCGAGTTCGAGAAGGAATCCTCCGGCGAAACCCACCCCGAGAGTGCCGGGTTCTTTGACCGGATGAAGGGCTTCTTTGACGCGTTCGGCAGCACGGGCACCAAGAACTGAGGACAAACTGAGGACGTGCCGACCTGCAGAACGGCCTGTCACGCCACCCGCCGGGCATCGCGCAGCATTGGCGCAGCTTGACGCAACCGGCAGAAGGACTATGGCTAGTGTTATCTCGTTTTCACATGCGGCGTCCCTTACGTGTTTGAGCCAACCCGTCACAATCCTGATCGCCGGGCGCCACGCAAGAAGCGCGTGGCCGATGATGAGACCAGGTTTCTCAAATCCTGGATCGAGCGCCCGCTCCTGACCGGTGCCGTGATGCCTTCGGGCAAATTCCTGGCCAAGGCGATGGCGAAGGAAGTCGATCCGCGCGAGCCCGGTCCTATCGTGGAGATCGGTCCAGGCACTGGTCCCGTGACCGAAGCCCTGCTGGCGCGCGGTGTGGCGCAGGACCGGCTGGTTCTGGTCGAGTTCAATCCTGATTTCATCGACCTCTTGAAGAAGCGTTTCCCGCTTGCCACGGTGATTCAGGGCGATGCCTACAGGATCGCGGAGATACTGGCTGGCAAACTGGCCGAGCCCGCTGCGGCAGTCGTTTCCAGCCTGCCCCTGTTCACCAAGCCTCCCGAGCAGCGGCGCGATTTTCTTAAGCAAGCCTTCTCGCTGATGGCGAAGAAGGCGCCTTTCATCCAGTTCACTTATGCAGTGGTTCCGCCGATCACCGAGCGCGGCGAGGGCTATACCTCGAAAGCCTCGAACTGGATCTTGCTCAACATCCCGCCAGCGCGGGTCTGGGTCTATCGCAAGACCTGACTTCGCACGACTCGATTCCCCTGACAAGCAGACCTTGCAAAGCTGCAAACCAGGCTTGCCAATCTGCGGGATGAATTCCATCCTGGCAGTGGCTAGGTAAGGTCTATGGCTATCTTGCCATCCACTTTCCTTTTTCCACCTTCCTTGCCCCCACCAGCGGATCCATCATGACCACCATTCTCGTTTTCTCGGGCTCGTCCCGCCCTGGTTCCATGAACCAGAAGCTGGCCGAACTGGCCGCCAAGAAGATCAATGCAGCCGGCGGTTCCGCAACACTGATCTCGCTGGCCGATTATCCGCTGCCGCTGGTCGATGCAGCAGGTTTCGGCAGTGCACCTGAAGCCGCAACCAAGCTCCGCGAGCTGATCGACGCGCACAAGGGCCTGTTACTGACCTCGCCGGAATACAATGCAGGCTATGCACCAGCCCTGAAGAACGCCCTTGATTGGACCACGGTTGCCAAGCCCGGCGCACCGGCAACAGGTCTGGCAGGCAAAGTGGTCGGTCTTGGTGCCGCATCGCCTGGCCCGATGGGCGGTTATCGTGGCCTGACCCAGCTTCGCACCGTGCTTGAACTTGGCCTTGGCGCTCTGGTCATTCCCGAGATGGTCGCTGTCGGCAACTATGCGACAGCTTTCACCGAAGCTGGCGAACTGGCCGACGAGAAGACGGCAGCCTTTTTCGATGCCACGATCGCGCGGCTGGTCAAGGAAGCCGCCAAGGCCTGATCCTGTCCTGCCAGCACCAAACGGGCATGGCTTGACAGTCCGGTCCGTCGTCAACGGTACTTGCGCCCCTTTGCCTTGCGCGCCTACAACGGCGCACGACAGCGAAGGGGCGAAAGCATGACTTCAGACACCGCCCTTATCGACGCGATGCGCAATGTGCTCAGGGCCGAGGCTGATGCCCTTCTGGCGCTGGCCTTGCAGGTGGATGGCACATGGCTTCAGGCCCTGCACGCACTGGACACGGCAAGACGACGCGGGGGCCGTGTCATTGTCTGCGGGGTCGGCAAGAGCGGGCATGTCGGCAAGAAGATCGCCGCGACCTTTGCATCGACAGGAACGCCGTCGGTCTTTCTGCATGGCACCGAGGCCAGCCATGGCGATCTGGGCATGATCCAGCCGCAAGATGCCGTGCTGATGCTGTCTGCCTCGGGGGGCACGGCCGAACTCATGGATGTCGCGCGCTTTTGCCAGCGCGAGGCCCTGCTCCTGTTGCTCATCACACGCAAGCCAGACAGCGCCCTGGGCACGCTGGCAACCCATGTGATCAGGCTGCCGGACGTGCCCGAGGCGTGTCCGAACGGGCAAGCGCCGACCACATCCTCAACGGCAACGCTGGCGACCGGTGATGCTCTTGCGGTGGCCTTGATGCACATCTCCGGGTTCAGCCGACAGGATTTCGGGCGCTATCACCCCGGCGGTCAACTGGGTCTTGCCATGCGAAACCCGAAGGCCTGATGAGGCCAATGACCTTGCAGCGCCAAGATCCGTTGCAGCATGACGGCCTGCGCCTTGTACGGCCAGAACTGTGCGCGGCAATCAGGCGCGACCTTCCCAGGCAAGTCGATGTCTTTGGTGCGGGCAGAGCGGTCCGGGCCATGCTGACGGTTGCCGCGCTGCAAGGCTCAGGGCTGCGGTTCCGCATCTGGTGCAGGCATCATGCACGGGCGGAGTTGCTGCGCATCCATCTGGCTGACCTGCCCTCGCTTGCGGCACAGATCGTGGTGGCGGACGAGCCGCCCCGTGATGGGACAGGACCTCTGGTGCTGGCGCTCGGGCGGAGGACCTCGCGCAAATCACGGCAGAAAAGCAAGGATGCCCTGTTTGCCGAGAACATGGCCATCATCGAAGCGCTGATGCCAGCCCTTTCAGGGCGCTCGGTCATTGTTGTCACCAACCCGTCCACACGGCTGACCGCGCGCCTTCTGCAGCACGGCGTCCACGCGCTCGGGATCGGCGTGATGAATGACCAGCTCAGGTTCGAGCGCGATGCACCGGCGCAGTTCCGTCTTGTCGGCGCGCACAATCCGTTCGAACTGGCTTTCGGCCTGCTCGGCCATGCGGATGCCGGCCAGATGCCGGGCTTCAGCCGCGTCGCCTATCGCGAGCTGACAAACCGGCAGGATCGGCAGCGCCCGCTGCTTGACCCCGACGGCGTTCTGGCGCGTGTCTCCCCTGCCCTTCATGAAAATGCCTGGCGCGATCTTGGCGCGCTGCATGACACGCTGGATGTGGCCCAGCGCTGGTATGCCCGCCAGCGCCTTGCCTCGCGTTATCTCGACAACGGCATTGCATGCGGGCGGGCGATCCTGAACATCGTGGATTTTCTCACCGGGGAAGCGATGAGGCGCGCAGACCTGACCGTGGAAACAGCCATGCGCATCGGCAGCAATCCGCCCTTCGTGATGGGCTGGCCGCTTGACAGCGTGACAGGCCAGCCGCGCGGGCTCAGGTTTGACGAGGTGTCGCTTGGCGTGATCGATGAGCTGTCGCGAGCCTACGGAGCGGGCCATGCTGGCTCCGAAGACGGCCAGCACCATGAACAGGCCCGCGCCCGTCTGACATTGCGCGCGGAAGCTGTCGCCACCATTGCCTGCGAAGGTACTGGCCTTGGCGAGCTGACCAGCGATCTTGTGCCTCTCGCGGGCGAGGCTGGCGAGACGGCCTTGGCACCCGACATCACGGTCAGTGTGCTGGACCAGCCTGACCAGATCGCGGCGTTCGTCAACGATGATGGGGCCATGCCTGTCAGCATCGCCCAGCATCGCGGCAAGAATGCTTTCGAACACCGCGATCTCACCATCAGTCCGTTGCCGGGTGGACGCCGCTTCGCGAGGTTCAGCACCAGCGGCGCTGTGGCGCTGATTGATGACGAGGCAAGGCAGATCACGCTGGCAGCTGCCCCCGGTGCGGGACGCCGCGACGAGTTTCGCAAGCTGCTGCGCGACCAGATCCTGACGCCTGCCCATGCGGCGGCCGGCGCGTGGGTTCTGCATGCAGGGCTGGTCAGCCATGGCGGCGCGGGGCTGCTGCTGATCGGCGATTCAGGCGCGGGCAAGACCACGGGCGCACTGCATCTTCTGGCTGGGGCAGACGGAAAAAACGGCTACGGGGCATCGGAGCGTGTGCTTGTATTTGTCAGGAATGGTCGGCTCATGGCGCTTGGCGTGCCTGAGTCCATCACGGTGTTCAGGGGTTCGCTGCGCGGCCTCAAAGGCTTTGCCGATCTTGTCGCGGGCCATGACACTGGCGGCGACTGGATCAGGGACCGCAAGACCAGGTTGTCGCGCGACGAGGTTGTGACAAGGCTGGGGAGCTTCCAGATCACCGAGCCGGTGGTGATTGACCAGGTTGCCCTGGTCAGTTATGCGCCGGATCTGGCCAGTCAGGCAGATGTGGCCAGACTGCAAGACCCGCAGGCGCGGCTCGCCGTGTTGCATGCCAATGACCTGACAACCTCCGATGATGTGAGGGCTGCCTGGCTGGGTTGGTTTACGCCTCAGCGAGATCAACGTGTGGCCGAACTCATGGCTGACCTCAGCCTGCCCTTTGACACCGTGCGGTGGCGCATGCCGTCTGCGCTCTCAGGCATGCTGGCACGCAAGATGGGCGCTCTTGCAGATGGAGCTGGTTCACCATGATCAGCGCGCGCCAACTTGTCTCGTATGGCTGGATTGGGCTGGTCACGGCAATCGCTCACTATGCGACGCTGGTCGGGCTTGTCGAACTTGTGGCTGTCAAGCCGGTTCCGGCAACCCTCGCCGGGTTCGTTGTCGGCGCAGGCGTCTCATACACGCTCAACCGCCGCTTCACCTTCGCCACCGACCGCTCCCATGCCGAGGCAGGATGGCGCTTTGTGGTGATTGCCGGACTGGGTTTTGCAGCGACTTGGGCTCTGATGGCCCTGTTCGTGAACCGGCTAGAGCTGCCTTATCTGCCCATGCAGCTGGTCACGACCCTACTGGTCATGGCCATCAGCTTCACCGGCCACAAGTTCTGGAGCTTCAGCGAGAAAAGATGATCACACGCGCTTTTGCGCCACGAAGGTCATCCGTGCGGGATTGTGGCCTATGTTGTCGCGCTGGCGGACGGCAGCAAAGCCTGCCTTGTGCAGCAACGTGTCCATCTCGGCGGCGCCATACATGCTGAGGCCAAGTTTCTCGCGCAATTGGCGATAGTCCGAGAAGGCCGTCTTCACCAGGCCTGCGATGGCGGCCATCAGGAAGCCGCCCGTCCATGCAAACGACAGCAATGCCTTTGTGTCCGTCACCATGCCGACATCAGGCGGGATCACATCGCCGATAACAAGGATGCCGCCGGGCTTGAGCTTGCCCAGCCAGAGCGACAGCAGTTCATCGAGTTCATCGCGGGTGAGATACTGCACCAGAGAGATCGCCGTCACCAGATCAAGGCTGTCATCAGGGATACCGATGGCGGCAGTTTCGGGTGCGATGATCCGGACATGGGGCCGGTTGATGAAACGGGCCGTGAGCTGGGCCCGCAGGACAGGCGCGCTTTCGCACAGATAGAGCATGCCGCACGCAACCGCCACGGGGTCGGCGTGCAGGGCCTCGCCGCAGCCATGGTCGAGCACGGCAGCATCTGGCCCCGGTATCAGCGAGACAGTGGCACGGGCGATGATGCGGGCATGCAGAAGTTTGTGCCGTTCGGACACATAGATGCTGTGCTCACCATTGAAGAAATCGCGCCAGGTCATGTTGATGTGGTGCTCATATGCTGATCAAGCCGCCGTGGTTTCGGCACTGTGCTTTTTCATCAGCGTCACGAAACGGTCGAACAGGTAGTGGCTGTCCTGCGGGCCGGGCGAGGCTTCGGGATGATGCTGGACTGAGAAAACGGGCCGGTTCGTCAGGGCGATGCCGCAATTGGAGCCATCAAACAGCGACACATGGGTCTCGATCGCATTGGCTGGCAATGTGGCCGGATCAACCGCAAAGCCGTGGTTCATCGACACGATCTCGACCTTGCCTGTGGCGTGCTCCTTCACCGGGTGGTTCGCGCCGTGGTGGCCCTGCTTCATCTTCATGGTGCTTGCGCCGATCGCGAGGCCAAGCATCTGGTGGCCAAGGCAGATGCCGAAGGTCGGGATGCCGGCCTCGATCACCGCGCGGATCGTTGCCACAGCATAGCTGCCGGTCGCAGCCGGATCACCAGGGCCGTTGGCGAGGAAAACGCCATCAGGTTTCAGGGCGAGCACATCTTCGGCGGTCGCGGTGGGCGGCAGCACCGTGACCCGGCAGCCCCTGTCGGAGAGCAGGCGCAGGATGTTGCGCTTCACGCCATAATCGAGCGCGACGACATGAAAGGTCGCCATGGTGCGCTCGCCATATCCGGTGGGCCAGACCCACGGCGTCTGCGACCACGTGTAACGCTGCGGGCCGGTGACATTCGGCACCAGATCAAGGCCATCCATCGACGGCAATGCGGCAGCCTCGGCCTTGAGCGCGGGCAAATCAAAAACACCATCCGGGGCATGCACGATCACCGCATTGGGCATGCCGTTGTCGCGGATCAGGGCGGTGAGGGCGCGCGTGTCGATGCCGCAGATGCCGACGATGCCCTTGGACTTGAGCCAGGCATCGAAATGCTGGGTCTGGCGCCAGTTCGAAGGAGCCGTGATGGCAGCATGCAGGACAATGCCGCAGGCCCCGGTCGAGGCGGCGGCATTCACCGTCTCGGTGTCTTCGTCGTTGGTGCCGGTGTTGCCGATATGCGGGAAGGTGAAGGTGAGGATCTGCCCGTTATACGACGGATCGGTCAGGATTTCCTGATAGCCGGTCATGGCCGTGTTGAAACAGACCTCGCCATGCGCCTTTCCGATGGCACCTGCGCCAAAGCCTTCGAGCACGGTGCCGTCGCTTAGCACCAGCAGCGCTGTCGCGCGCGGTTCGGTCCAGCCGCCTGTGCCATCAGTTGCTGTGGCGGGGTTTTCTTGTGGGCTTGTCATGCTATGCCTGTGTCCAGACCGGCCAAGCCGGGTTTGAAATGTTCCGAGGCCGAAATCGCCCCACTGTCTGGAGCGGGAGCCTTAAATTGCCAGTCCCCTCCCGTCAACGCACCCGTGCGGCCGGGGTGGGCCAAACCAGAAAGAACAAGCCGATGTCCACACCCCTTTCACTGCGTGAACGCCTGATGGAAGAGCTGAAAACCGCCATGAAGGCTGGGGACAAGGGCAAGGTGGCCGCGGTGCGCCTGATTCAGGCCGCCCTCAAGGACAAGGACATCGAGGCGCGGGGCGCAGGCCGGGGGCAGGCCAGCGATGACGAAATTCTGGCCGTGATGCAGAAGATGATCAAGCAGCGCCAGGAATCAGCCGAGATATTTGCCGCCAATGCCCGCCCCGAACTGGCCAGAACCGAGACAGACGAGATCGCCGTCATCGCATCGTTCCTGCCGCAGCAGATGTCGGAGGCCGAGGTCGCCGCCGCCATCACGGCGGCCATTGCGGAAGCAGGCGCGACCTCGATGAAGGACATGGGCAAGGTGGTGGCCGTGCTCAAAGGCAAACATGCCGGGCAGATGGACTTTGCCAAGGCCAGCGGACTTGTGAAGGCTGCCCTGAGCGGTTGAGCCTGCAAAACACGGCCATCAGAAGATTTGGTCCATGAAGATCCTGTTCGTCCACCAGAACTTTCCCGCCCAGTTCCGCCACACCGCCAGCGCACTTGCCGCCGATGCGGGACATCAGGTCGTGGCCCTGACGATCAATGCACCGGCCTATCCGACACCGGGCGTCAACGTGGTGCGATACCAGCCCAAGCGCGGCTCGACCAAGGGCATTCATCCGCTCGCGGCTGATTTTGAAACGAAGGTCATCCGCGGCGAGGCTGCAGCACATGCCGCGCTCGAACTGAGCAAGCGCGGTTTCAGGCCCGATGTCGTCGTGGTGCATCCGGGCTGGGGCGAACATCTGTTCCTCAAGGATGTGTGGCCAGATGCGCGTTTCCTCGTGTTCCTCGAATTCTATTACCAGGCAGACGGCTATGATTACGCTTTCGATCCTGAGTTCAGCCGTCCTTCCTTGCAAGGCCGCGCCCGCTTGCGCACCAAGAATGCCAGCCTTCTGGGGGGCTACGACATCATGGACCGGGGCATTTCGCCAACCCATTGGCAGAAATCATCCATGCCGCCGGTCTACCATGACCGGATCAACGTGATCTTTGACGGGATCGAC
>JANMIB010000043.1:0-3383 GCA_031375605.1 Allobosea sp.
CACAGATGCAGGGTGCTGCCGAACTGGCCTGCGCTTGCCCGGATGTAACCTTTGTTCTTCAGCATGCCGGCATGCTTGAAGACCTGACAGATGCGGGCCGCGCGATCTGGCGGCATCAGATGGGCATCTTGGCGAACGAACCTAACGTGGTTTCAAAACTTTCTGGCTTCGGCACCTTCATTCATCACAATGATCCGGCACATATTAGCTGGCTGATCGGCGAAACCGTCGCGTTGTTCGGGGCAGGCCGCTGCCTGTTTGGCTCGAATTTTCCGATCGAAAAGCTCTGGACCACCTATGCGGCCTTGATCGCGGCTCATCGGCAAGGAGCAGGCGTGCTGAACGAGGTTGAACAACAAGCTATTTTTCACGACACGGCATGCCGGGTCTACCGGCTGTGAATTTTGGGAGAGCAACACATGGCGCTTGAAATCAGGGTTCTGGATTACGGAGACATCGAACTGGAATCGAGCTTTCTGGTGCTGGGCAAGGATTGCGGACGAACCAAGCGTGTCCACACCTACGGATTCCTGATCCTCGGCGGGCAATACCCCATCGTTGTCGACACGGGCTATCGCGACAACGCGATCATGGAAACGCTCGGCATGCGCGGCCTGCAGTTCCACGAAAACATGATCCAGAACCAGTTGGCCAAGCACGCCGTCAAGATGAACGATGTCCGCTATGTCTGCCACACCCACCTGCACATCGACCATGCGGGCAAGGACGATCATTTTTCGATGAACACCACTGTGGTGGTCAACCGGCGCGAACTTGAATGTTCGGTATCAGGGCTGATGCATCCGCAATATCCGAAACCCGATATTCAGCACCTGATCGAACGCTTGCACACGCGCCATGCGCTCAGACTTGAGGATCTGGAACTCTCAGGCCCGATAGAACTCATCCCCGGCGTCTATATGGAAGCTGCCAACGCCCACACCGAAGGTTCGATGAACATCCATGTCGAGACAGCTGAAGGGCTGGCCACGATCTGCGGTGATGTCATCTATGATTTTCAGGATCAGATCATCGATCCTTACCACGTGATCTACTCCCACGAAATTCAGGTCACGGGAAACCATGCCGGCTCAAAACGTGCGGAAAAGGCAGCCGTCAAGAAGCTGCTGAACTCCTCGAAATTCCTGCTGCCGGTCCATGACAAGCCGGCAATGGTCGAGCGCGGGCAGATCGTTGGGCGACTGGACATGGTGGTGCCCGGCCCTGTCAGCCAGACCGTGCAGCGCCGCGACTGGTTTCCTGTTTGACAAGATACCATTGGGCGCCGGTCTTCACCGGCAGGCCTATGGCAAGCGCGAACGCGCGTCCGAACTTATGCGAGGAACGCCATCATTCATGATGGCCAAGAGTGACGGAGCTTTTTCATGGCCCATGATGCGCTTGATCCAGCCTTTCGGCGTCTGATTGACGAACACGCACCCGTGCGCCAGATGGGCAGCGGTTTCACCTTTACGGAAGGCCCGATCTGGCATCCACTTGAGCATTATCTGCTGTTTTCCGACATGCCGGGTGACGTCCGCCGCAGACTGGATCGTTCGGGCGTGCGCGAAGTTTTGCGCCCGTCAAACAAGGCAAATGGTCTGACATATGATGCGGATCTGAACTTGCTGGTGTGCGAGCACGCCACCTCGTCGCTGGTGCGTTTCCGGCCCGACGGCGCACGCGAGGTGCTCGCCAGCCATTTTGAAGGTCGCGAGCTCAACAGTCCGAATGATCTGTGCGTGAGGTCGGACGGATCGATCTATTTCACCGATCCCTGGTATGGCCGCATGCCGGTCTATGGCGAGGAGCGGCCGCGGGCGCTTGGCTGGCAAGGTGTTTTTCGCATTGCTCCCGGGAAGGGTTCCCTGCCTGCCTTGCCAGAGCCGCAACTGCTTGTTGATCGATACATGTTCTCGCAGCCCAACGGGCTTTGCTTTTCGCCTGACGAAACAAGGCTCTACATCAACGACACGGAGCAGGCCAACATTCGTGTATTTGACGTGAAACCTGACGGCAGCCTGGCCAATGGCCGGATTTTTGCCAGCGGCATCAGCGATAGTCTGAAGACAGGCGTTCCTGACGGGATGAAATGCGACTCAAGCGGCAATGTCTGGGTGACAGCACCTGGTGGGCTCTGGGTTTATGCACCAGATGGCAAGCACATGGGCAAAGTGTCGATTCCTGAACTGGCGGCCAACCTGCATTGGGGCGGGGCGGACTGGCGCACGCTTTATGTCTGCGCAACGACATCGGTTTATGCGGTACAAACCAAGATCGGGCCACGTCATGAACCTTTCATGCGAGCACGTCTGCCCTCAGGCACACATGCGCGTGCGACCTACATGGGTACGACAGATATGGGTGCACACACGTCGAGTTCAGGTTCGGTGAAAGCGACTGCACCACAAGCAAAATCACATTCAGGCTCTGCTGAGCTTCAGCTCGATACCTCGCGTTGTGCGATGATCATACAGGACATGCAAAATGACGTTGTGATGGACGGGGGTGCCTTTGCCTCGACAGGTTCGCCTTTGCATTGCCGTGAACAGGACGCCATCCGCAATGCGGCACGCCTGGCTGCCCATTGTCGGCGAGTTGGCGTACCAGTCATCCATGTCTGGTTCTGTCGGCGCGCTGATGGCCGTGACATGACATTGAATGCGCCATTATTTGAAGGTTCGGTCGATGCAAATGCCTTGGTCGAGGGTACATGGGGCGCCGAGCCGGTTCCTGGCCTTGAACCACAGCCGGGCGATCACATTATCCGCAAGAACAGGATGAGTGCATGGGAAGGCACAAGCCTTGAAACCATTCTAAAAGCTGAAGGCCGCGACATCATCATTGAAACAGGTGCCTGGACCAACATGTCAGTCGAGCACACGGCACGAACTGGAGCTGACAAGGGCTATGTCATGATCATACCCGAGGACGGCTGTTCTACGATGAACGCTGACTGGCATCGTGCCTCGATTGATTATGCTATGCAGAATGTGGCTCTCGTCACGACAACAGACGTGGTGATCTCTGCGCTGACCTGATGAGGAAATATCACGTATATTTCCATGCTAGCAAAACAAAAAAGCCCCGCATGTGTAATGCGGGACTTTTATATGCATTTAGTAAGATATTTATTTTGGTTGCGGGGACCAGATTTGAACTGATGACCTTCAGGTTATGAGCCTGACGAGCTACCGGGCTGCTCCACCCCGCGTCAAAACAAAGCGGCAAATAGACCGCCTATAAATTTTTTGTAACCATGATGAGAATTGTTCTTGACAGGCCCGGCAACGATCTACTCTCCCGGGACTTAAGTCACAGTACCATCGACGCTGAAGAGTTTAACGGCCGAGTTCGGGATGGGATCGGGTTCTGGCTCTTCG
>JANMIB010000408.1:0-4340 GCA_031375605.1 Allobosea sp.
CAATCCGATGTTCGATTTCATCAAGCAGGCCTATCTCATCACCTCGCGCTGGGCCGAAGGCGTGGTCGACCATGCTGACGGGATGGACGAGCACACGCGCGCTGGAGAGCTGCTTCACATAAAAGCGAGCCTTGTCGCGCGTGTGCTCGTCCATCCCGTCAGCATGGTCGACCACGCCTTCGGCCCAGCGCGAGGTGATGAGATAGGCCTGCTTGATGAAATCGAACATCGGATTGGCGCGCCACTCGTCATCCTTGAACCGCGAATCCTTCGGGTCTGGCTGCGCCACATCGGCAGCAGGTTCCCCTTGCATCTTCTTCAGCGTCTCGGACCACAGGGTCAGGAAATTTGTGGCGATGGCCGCCTGTACTTCGATGACCTTCTGCGGGTCGGACAACACTTTCTCTGCCACTTGGCCCAGTGTCTTGACGATGTCGCCCGCCTCGTCCGCGATGCCGCTCTTGGCCTCGCCCCGTTCGATGGGCTTCATCATGGCGGCTGTTGCCTTGCCAGCCTCCTCGACAAAGCGTGCGACATTGCGCGATAGCGCCTCGAAATCAGGCATGGGATAGGCCTGGACCGTGGGCTGTTGCGCCTCTGTGCCATCATCGCGCGGCTTGCTGGACATCGACATCGTCTCCTCACACGGCGCCTTCCAGTGTTGCCACTGTGACACCGCAATTTTCGTTCTATTAACACTTATGGAACCATGTGTGACAGCAGTGAAATGGGTCATCTGATGAAATCTGGTCATTCACCTATGCGCGTGCCTGTTGCTTTGGCACTTGCCGCGCTTTCAATCGCGTTCGGCGTTGCCGGGTGCGGTGACACGAATCTGGTGCGCGATGCCGCGCAGGGCGTCGGTCTTGCCGGCAAGCCGAGCGAGCCGGCAGATTTTGTGCGCCAGACCCGTGCCGCTGCACCAACCGGTTACATGCCGGTCGGTGTCAGCGCCCCGCCGCGCACCATGCAGCGCAAGACCACATCTGATTTCAAGGCAATGGAGGCCGCGCTGGAGGCAGACAAGTCCCGGCTGGAAGCCGAAGGCGCGGCGGCAAAGATTGCAGGCGCAACGCCACCAGCCAAGCCGCCCGTGATTGCGCCTTGAGACAGACAGAAAATCTGATAATTTCGCAGAAAATTGCGTTCAACCTTCTATTTCCCAATGCTAAAGCAATTTCATGCAAATCAAGGCTGGGCAGGGCTGACGTGCTTGCTTGATTCTGCCTGATACCAGGAGCGATACCAAATGGCCGATTTTCACAGGATCAAGCGCCTGCCGCCGTATGTTTTCGAGCAGGTGAACAAGATCAAGGCAGCCGAGCGCGCCAAGGGTGTCGACATCATTGACCTGGGCATGGGCAATCCTGATCTGCCAGCCCCGAAGCATGTGCTGGAGAAGTTGATCGAGACTGTCGGCAAGCCCCGCACGGATCGCTATTCGTCGTCCAAGGGCATTGCCGGACTTCGGCGCGCACAGGCAAACTATTACGAGCGTCGTTTTGGGGTGAAGCTCAACCCGGACACGCAGGTCGTCGCCACGCTGGGCTCAAAGGAAGGCTTCGCCAACATGGCGCAGGCCATCACCGGCCCTGGCGATGTGGTGCTGGTGCCGAACCCGAGCTACCCGATCCATGCTTTTGGATTCCTGATGGCAGGCGGCGTGATCCGCTCCGTGCCTGCCGAACCGACGCCGGACTTCTTCCCAGCTGCAGAGCGCGCCATCATGCACTCGGTGCCGAAGCCCATCGCGCTCGTGGTCTGCTACCCGTCAAATCCGACAGCCTATGTGGCAAGCCTCGATTTCTACCGCGATCTGGTGGCCTTCGCCAAGAAGCACGACATCATCCTGTTGTCGGATCTTGCCTATGCCGAGGTCTATTTCGACGATGCCAACCCCCCGCCATCCATGCTGCAGGTGCCGGGCGCGGTGGATGTCACGGTCGAATTCACCTCGATGTCCAAGACCTTCTCGATGGCCGGCTGGCGTATGGGTTTTGCGGTCGGCAACGAGCGGTTGCTTGCTGCGCTCACCCGCGTGAAATCATATCTCGACTACGGTGCCTACACACCGATCCAGGTCGCTGCAGCCGCCGCACTGAACGGGCCGGATGATTGCATCAAGGACATGCGCGCCATCTACAAGACGCGCCGCGATGCGCTGATCGAGAGCTTCGGCAAGGCCGGATTCGATATTCCGGTGCCGCAGGCGTCGATGTTTGCCTGGGTGCCGATCCCGCCAAAATTCCGGCATCTCGGCAGCCTCGAATTTTCCAAGTTGCTGATCGAGAAAGCCGAGGTCGCCGTCGCCCCCGGCATCGGCTTTGGCGAACACGGTGACGATTACATCCGCATCGCCATGGTCGAGAACGAGCAGCGCATCCGCCAGGCCGCCCGCAACATCGGCAAGTTCCTCAAGAGCGCGGATGCAACGTTGCACAACGTGATTGACCTGAAGAAGGTGGGGTAGGTTTGGTCTGCCGGACTGGCTCACTTGCTGTCAACGCTCGTCATGCCCGGATCAAGTCCGGGCATGACGGCGACGGCTAAACCCGCTGAGGCTCCCTCACACCCGCCCGAGATAGTCACCTTTGCCGAGCGGCACGCCGTTGTGGCGCAGGATGTTGTAGGCCGTGGTGATGTGGAAGAAGACGTTGGGGTTGACCCACGACAGAAGATAGTTCGCGGCCTTGAAGTGCATCTCCTGCCCGGCCACCTTGATCGTGATGGTACGGTCCTCGCCGCCGTCGATGGCCGTGGCCGGTATGCTGGCCAGCAGGTCAAGCACCTTGGTGATGCGGGCCTGCAGTTCCTGAAAGCTCGCTTCGGTGTCGGGATGGGCTGGAATATCCATCTGTGCCAGCCTGCAGGCTGCGCCCTTGGTCATGTCGCAGGCAATCTGGACCTGTCGGGTCAGCGGAAACATGTCCGGAAAAAGCCGGGCTTGCAGCAGGGCGTTCGGCTCGATCCTGAGCGCTGTGGCGTGGGCCTCGGCCTTTTCCAGCAAGGCGGACAGCGCCTTGAGCGCATGGGTCAGAACAGGGATGGATGCAGCATGCAGGGAGATTGGCATCGGGTGTCCTCAGATGTGTGTGGGCGCAATTTCGATGCGTGAGCCAGAAGCGATTGCCTGGCATCCGTCAACCCATGCTGGCTGCATGGGGCAGCGCGAGCATGGTCCATCAGCCAGCGTGCGATCTCGCACAGCCCGCTGCAATGCCAGGCGGCATAAGGGTACATCAGGACGGCGACCGGAACCCGCCACCTGAACCAGACCCGACGAAGCAGATTTTCAATCCCGCCGATCACTTCAAACCTCCACAGGAGATAACCATGACCTCGATCAAGACCCTTCTCGCCGCCGCTCTTGTTGCCGCTTCCTCGACTGTTGCCTTTGCTGGCGAAGGCAATGTCAACCTCTACCCTATTCAGGCAGGCGCAAACGCCATCATCGAAGGCCGCAATGCGGCTCTGGCCCCAGCATCCTCGACCGAAGTCGGTGTGAGCCTTTTTGACCAGCGCATGCAGGACCAGGTGCGCTCCGGCGGCATCAATGCCGTGACGATGGCAAACAGCGGAACCGAAGTTGGCGTGAGCCGCTGAGGTCACAGATGCGCCAGCTTGTCCAACACGACATCCTGCGATTTGCTTGACTGTTGATGCCAAATCCGCAGAAACCCGGCCTCGAAAGGGCCGGGTTTTTCGTTCTGGCGACAGCAGATGCCGAACTGCATGTCGTTGACGCGCTGCATTGATCTGGCTGCGCAAGCTCATGGATGTGTTCGCCAATGGAACAATTCACCCGGTCCTTCGTTTGACAATTTGAAGCGCAAGGTTAGCAGCCGGTTGCGCAAAACGATCAACAGGAGATGACAATGAAGTCCATCAAGATGATTATCGCCACGGGTATTCTTGCAGCGTCCACAGCCGCCGTTTTTGCTCAGGAAGGCAACAGCTCGCGTTATCCGATGATGCCCGGCTATGACACCGTGCGCGAAGGCCGCAACGCCGAGATCGCACCACGCGGATCGTCCGAAACCGGTGTCGACAAGTTTGATGGTCGCATGTCGGGCCGCCCGGTCGACACGCAGACAGATGCCTATGAAGGCCGCCTGATCAACGAAAGCGCACGTCAGCGCGGTACTGCCCGCTACGCACGCTGACAACAGCGTGTCATCCAGGCCCGTCGCGGCCAGGGGCACCTGACGACAGAACCTGAACAGGCCCGGACCGTCGTCCGGGCCTGTTTTGTTGTGGCAGTGTCTGACGTTCTGACGCGCCCAGTTCGCCATGCCGCTTGACCTCTGGGGCGCAGCATGCGACCCGGCCAGATATGAAAC
>JANMIB010000138.1:0-4914 GCA_031375605.1 Allobosea sp.
GGGTCCGTCTCGACCCGGAAATCGGACAACCCCGCCTTGAACGCTTCAAACAGCGAATTGGAGTCGCGGAAATAGTCGTACCGCAAGCTTTCGACATTGTGCTGGCCCCGCATCAGCGGATGGTCTTCAGCCCAGAAATCCTTGCGGCGCGTGTAGGTGAGGCTCTCGCCGGGGCGAACCTCGCTGACGAGGTAAGGCCCCGACCCCATCAAAGGCTTGAAAGTCGTTTCCGGAAACGTGGCAGCATCCGTCGCGTGTTTGGCAAAGATCGGGATCGACCCCACGATGAGCGGCGTCTCACGGTCAGCAGTTGGGCCAAACACGAAACGGACAGTCAGCTCATCAGGCGTCTCGACCTTTGCGACCCTGCCAAGACTGGAGCGGTGAAACGGTTTTCCGTGCGTGCGCAGCATCTCGTAGGAGAACACCACGTCGGCGGATGTCACCGGCTTGCCATCGGAAAATCTGGCTCGCGGATCCAGATGAAACACGATTTCGCTGCGATCTTCCGGCATCACGATCTCGCGGGCGAGCAGGCCGTAAGCCGTGAACGGCTCGTCGGGAGAGCGATACAAGAGGCTTTGAAGAACAAAACGCTGAACCGCCTCAGGCGCCACACCGCGCACGACAAAAGCATTGAGACTGTCGAACGTGCCCAACTGGCCAAGGATCAACCGTCCGCCTTTCGGAGCGTCCACGTTGACGAACGGCAGGTGAGAAAACCCTTCGGCAAGTTCAGGCTCGCCGTGCATGGCGATGCCATGACGCTTCGGCTCTTGTTGTGCCTGGGCAGCACAGCTGCCAATCACGGCGAGAACAAGTGCAGCACTGCTGCCGACCATGGACAGAACGAGTGCGGCGACAAGCGACATGATGCGTGCCGACGGAAGGCAATGGGATGTTTTCAAACCTTCAGAACCGTTCGATTTCGTGCGAATCCACATCACAGTGTATTAGCACGGAGAGCTTGTTGCGTCTGAGACTGGAAATGTTTCACCGAAGTCGCTAAAGGCTAGCCGAGTCATGTTCTGGCCGCCTTCGACAACCACCAGCACCGCTTTGCGCATTTGTCCGAATGCCGAGAATGAAATCATTTTGCAGCCGGATGTCTTTTCATCCGGTTTGAAGAAGGGAAGTTCAATGTCCGCGATCAATGAGCCTTCACGCCAACCAGGAGCGACACCAAAGGGGCTGTTGATCAGCGCTCTCGCGGGAGCATTGATGGCTGCTGTGGCGGTGCCGGTTCTCGCACAGCAGACGGCTCCTGCGCCTTCGGCACCGCGTCCAGCCCAGCCTGCAACACCGCGTCCGGCCCAGCCAGCCGCACCTGCGGCACCTGCAGGTCCCGCCGCGCAGCAACAGCAGCCCACTGGCCCGACCATCGTGCAGGTCAAGCCAGAGCCAAGCCAGACAGAATGGACCAAGGTGTGCGGCAAGGATCCCGGCACGCAAAAGGATATCTGCTACACCACACGGGATTTCGTGTCAGATCAGGGCCAGCCGGTCATGGCGGTCGCCGTCTATGACATCAAGGGCGACGCAAACCGCACAGTGCGCTTCCTGCTGCCGATTGGCCTTCTGCTCCAGCCCGGCATGCGCTTTGGCGTCGATCAGGCACAGCCGATCTCCGGGCGTTTCCAGATCTGCTTTCCGAACGGCTGCTTTGCGGAATCGACCATCAACGAAGCCCAGCTTGGCGCACTCAAGCGCGGCACCACGGTCAATGTCAGCGTCCAGAACCAGGCCGCGCGTGAAGTCACGTTCCAGGTGCCGCTTGCAGGCTTCACCAAGTCGTTCGATGGTGCGCCGATTGATCCGGCAGAACTGGAGAAGCAGCAGAAGGAATTGCAGGAGCAGATCCAGAAGCGCGAAGAAGAGCTGCGCCGCCGCCTTCAGGGTGAGCCTGCTCCGGGTGCCCCAAGGCCGTGATGCAAACCAAAACCCCGGCCTTGCGCCGGGGTTTTTCATGACCGGCCATGATGTGCCGATTCAGTTCAGACGACCGTTCGAGACCTTGTATTCCCCGTTCACGGCGCTTTTGAAATACTCGCTGATCTGGGGATGCCGCACCGGCTCGCCACTGTCATCCAGCACCAGGTTCTGCTCTGAAACGTAAGCGATGTATTCAGTCTCGGCATTTTCGGCGAGCAGGTGGTAAAATGGCTGGTCTCGTGTCGGGCGGACATGCTCTGGAATGGAGTTCCACCATTCTTCGGTGTTGGCAAATTCCGGATCGACATCAAAAATCACGCCGCGAAACGGATAAATCCGGTGCCGCACGACTTGGCCGATCCTGAACTTTGCGTCTCTCGCCTTCACGGGATTCTCCAGTTGAAATTGTTTTACAGCAATTTCCTGCAAACGGGAATCAGGTCTTTTGCCGGATACGCCACTGCTGCAGGTGAAGGCTTCAAGACGGCCAAACCTGCTACGAGCTATGCGGGCATTGTGCCTCCGTCAATATCCTGAGCTTGAAAAGCCTTGTGCGCAGGATGCCTGCATTGTCGCATGTGGCAAAAGCGGGGCCGTTCGCCAAATGCCCGATTGCATGCACGTTTGTGAACTTCTACCGCTTCTGAAAGTCGACAAGCAGAAAGTGTCATGGGCAGCATTCTCTCCCTTCTTGATCTGGTGCTGCCGTTTTTCGGGGTGATCGGTCTTGGCTATTTTTGCGGCAAGCGCATCAAGCTGCCGGTCGCAGGCCTGGCCTGGATGCAGTTCTTCCTGATCTACGTCTCGCTGCCGACGTTGTTTTTCCGGCTGATTGCCGACAAGCCGCTCTCTGATCTGACCAATTGGCCCTATATTGTTGGCACAACGCTCTCGACCTACTGCGTCTTTGCCATGTCGTTCGCGGTTGGGCTTTATTTCACGAGAGGCAACCTTCCGCAGGCCGTCATGCAGGGCGTGGCAGGCGCGTATTCCAACATCGGCTACATGGGCCCGCCCCTCATCCTGGCTGCACTTGGTCCAGCCGCAAGCGCTCCCGTTGTGCTGATCTTCGTGTTCGACAACCTGCTTTTATTTTCGATCATCCCATTCCTGATGGCGCTGGCGGGTGCCGAAAAGAAGAGCCTTCTGTCAACAGCCCGCGAGGTGGCCTGGAGGGTCATTTCGCATCCATTCAACATCGCAACCGTGATCGGTGTTGTCTTTGCCTTCACGCAAATCAAGCTGCCCAGCGCTCTCGACAAGATGACATTGTGGCTGTCGGGCGCTGCCGCGCCTTGCGCGCTGTTTTTGTTGGGTGTCACGGTTGCCATCAGGCCGATGGACAAGATGCCCCCAGAGGTGCCAGCCCTGATGTTCATCAAGCTCATCATTCATCCGCTGCTCATTCTGGTGCTGTTGTCAGTGATCGGTGATTTTCCGCCAGCCTGGGTCTTTGCTGGCATGATCATGGCGGCACTGCCGCCTGCGCTGAACATCTTCGTGATTTCCACCCAGTATGGCGTCGGCATCGAGCGAGCCTCGGCCAGCATCCTGGTTGGAACCATCGCCTCGATGGTCACTCTCACGGCGTTTCTCTGGTTCATCCGCGAGGGTTACATGCCGCATGATCTGTTTCCGGCGCGCTGAGGCACTATGGCACCCCCACTCGACGGCATCTCGGTTCTTGATTTCTCGACGCTGCTGCCGGGGCCGCTGGCTTCGCTGATGCTGGCTGAAACCGGTGCCACGGTCATCAAGATCGAGAGGCCCGGCGGCGAGGACATGCGCCACTTTGAACCGCTGATGGGCGAAAGCTCTGCGCCGTTCATGGCCTTGAACGCCGGCAAACACAGCCTTGCCCTCGACCTCAAGAACACCTCGCATATCAGCCACGCCCGTGATCTTGCCGCGAAGGCCGATGTCCTGATTGAACAGTTCAGACCCGGCGTGATGGAGCGGCTTGGTCTTGGCGCCGTGACGTTGCACGCCATCAACCCGCGCTTGATCTATGTCTCGATCACAGGCTTCGGCCAGACGGGGCCGCGCGCTGCCCTCGCCGGGCACGATCTCAACTATCAGGCGCTGAATGGTGTGCTTGCACAGGGCCTCGCGCGCTGCGAAGCGGCACCTCTGCCGCCACCCCTCATCGCGGACATTGCCGGCGGGGCCTATCCTGCCATGATGAACATCCTTCTGGCGCTGCGCCAGCGTGACCAGACAGGGCTGGGATGCCATATCGACATCGCCATGGCTGACAACGCAGCCACCTTTGCCTGGCTGACTGCAGCGGCGGCTGCAGCAAAATCGCCGGTTGATGACGCAGGCGCGCTGTTGACGGGCGGCTCTCCGCGTTACCGAATCTATCCCACCTCAGATGGCTGGTTCGTGGCTGTCGGTGCGCTGGAAGACAAGTTTTGGGGGGTGTTCTGCGAGGCTGTCAACTTGCCGCGAGCTTTGCGCTCACCTGATGCGTCAGCGCATGACGCCATTGAAGCTGTCGGCAATATCCTGGCCAGCCGACCTGCGTCCGACTGGCGCAAACTGCTGGAACCACTGGATTGCTGCTGCACGGTTGTTCGCACCTTCACAGAGGCGGAAGCAGACGCACGGCAAGCTGGCACACGCTTCAGTGTCATGGCGCGTGACCAGTCAGGCGCATCCGTACCGGTGGCGAGCATCCCGATTGACCGTCAGTTCAGGGTCTCGGCCGATGTAGTGCGCCCCGTGTCGCCGCTCATGTCCGGGATGGATTGAGGCCCTGCCGCATTACCATGCGGCGGAGCGGCGCGAATGTCTCGAGCGCGAGAAGGCCAAACCCGCGTGCGAAATCAACCGGAAGAAAGTCTGACAACAGCGAGCGGTTGAGCGCATCGACCGCACCGGTTCTGGTGCGGACATCACTCGTGCGGGTGCGCTCATAAGCGGCAAGTCCGGCGGCTGCGCCCGGATCAGGCAAGGCGACGTGGTCGGCCAGCGCCATGA
>JANMIB010000430.1:0-5834 GCA_031375605.1 Allobosea sp.
GTCCGGCAATCTTCTGTTGAAGCAGCAAACCCTTGTCGAGTGTCACAAGGACATCAAACCTGCCTTCAATTGCGGCCAGTAGCGCCGCGTCATCAAGCCGTTCCAAACCAGCGAAATGGGCAGTCTGAACCTCAAAGGACACAAGAATAGTCCGCAACCGATGAGGGACGCAGGCGTCAAGAAGTACGCGCCTGATGGTCATGTTGCCTGTTATTCAGCAGCGTCAGGAAAGCGGACCCTGCGACTTGCAAGATCGATCACAGCTTGCGCATGGCCGCGTGTCACGCCGGGAAAATCTTCCAGAAAAGTTTCAAGAGACTGCCCTGCCTTGAGATAGTCGAACAGGATGCTGACAGGAACTCGCAATCCGGCAAAGCAAGGCTGGCCACCAAGCCAGTCCGGCGACACCATGACCAGAGGTTCGGGCAATTTTTGAGCCGCGTTGTCCATCATACCTTGATAACACGATATGGCTTCATGTGCGAGTGTCAGGTCGCCGCCCGCCTCAGCCCACCCGCCTGCTCGATGAAGGCCCGGATGTCCGCCAGCCCCTGCCCTGTCTTCATGTTCGTGAACACATAAGGCCGCTTGCCGCGCATCAGCTTTGAATCGCGGTCCATCACGGCAAGGTCTGCTCCGACATGCGGGGCGAGGTCGATCTTGTTGATGACCAGCAGGTCCGAGCGGGTGATGCCGGGGCCGCCCTTGCGCGGGATCTTCTCGCCCGCAGCCACGTCGATCACGTAGATGCAGAGGTCTGCAAGCTCAGGCGAGAAGGTGGCAGCTAGGTTGTCACCGCCCGATTCGATCAGGATCAGATCAAGCGCCGGGAAACGTTCACGCATCTCGGCGACGGCCGCGAGATTGATCGAGCAATCCTCGCGGATTGCCGTGTGCGGGCAGCCGCCGGTCTCCACACCCATGATGCGCTCGACGGGCAGCGCCCCGGCGACGGTCAAGAGCCGCGCATCTTCCTTTGTGTAGATATCGTTGGTGATGGCGCACAGATCGAATTCATCGCGCATCGCCTTGCATAAACGCTCCATCAGCGCCGTCTTGCCGGAGCCGACAGGCCCGCCGATGCCGACGCGCAGGGGACCATTCGGGGACAGTTTCATGACCTGAAAAGCCTCGAATACTGGGTTTCATGTGCCAAGGATGCAAGATCTGAGCGAAAGGCGCAAGCACCCAGATCATCCAGTGTCGCGCCCTCTGCATGACCAGCAAGGGCGCTGATGGCGGGCATCAGCGCTGCCAGCACCCGCTGCCCATCTGTCTGGCCGACCACGCCAAGGCGCACGGCAGCAGAGACCAGATTGGCGACAAAGCCATGGATGCACGCCGAAAGAAGTTGCAGCAGGGGAATTCCGTGGCCAGCCGCCGTGACACCGACCGCAACGGCCAGCGGCGTGTCGCCCGGAATCTCGGCTTTCAGCCGGTCGAGAGCGGCACACGGGTGGGCGGCCCGGCTGGCCAGCACGAATGCGTTGCCTTGCGTGACAGTCTCGAGCCGCCGCTCCGCTGAGGCGCTCATGGCCAGGCCAAGTTCCGCGATGCCGGCCACACAGCTCCAGTCATCAGCCAAGGCCGCCCGCCAACTTGTCGCCACCAGAATGGCATCATTGCGGGCAGCGCCATGCTCGACCAGATCCGTGAGCCAGGCCAGCAATGTCGGCGCGTCGCGGATGTCACCAGCCTCCTGCGCCCATTCAAGCCCATGCGAATAGGCAAAAGCCCCCACCGGATAACTCGGCGAGAACCATGTCATCAGCAAAAGCTGGTGCAAGCTCAAAAGTCAGGTCTTCGCGTCAGTGACCAGCCCCAGTGAGCAGCTTCAGTGATCATGCTTGTGGCGGGCAGGGTGGCCGTGGTCATGGCTGTGCGCATGTGCGTGCTCTTTGCTGTGGCCATGATCATGGGCGTGATCATGGGCGTGATCATGACTTGCGACACTCAACACGTCATGGCTGTGTTCATGATGATGATCGTGGCCACAGCCCGGCCCGTGCACGTGGCCAGGTTCGCCATGCGCAGGATTGGCAACAGAGGGATTGGCCTGCTGATGCGATCCATGGTCATGACCGTGGGCAGCATCATGTCCTGCATGGTCATAGGCGCCGCGCTCGGGTTTGAACGGGCGCATGATCTTGGTGAGCGAGCAGCCCTGTCCGCGGATCATCTCTGCCAGAACGTGATCATCCTCGATGTAAAGTGCGCTGTCGGTGATCTCGGCAGGCGTATGCCGGTTGCCGATATGCCAGGCAACACGCATCAGCCTGAGCGGGTTCTCGGCGCGGATCTCCAGCAGCTCCTGCACAGCCGCGTTGACCAGCACCAGGTGGCCATCCTCAAGCTTCAGTGCGTCGCCTTCGTTCAGGTCCGTGGCCTTGTCGAGATCGAGCAGGAATTCTGCGCCGTCAGCCATCGTCAGCATCACGCGTCGGCGCTGCCGATCCTCGTGGGTCAGCACAACCGTGCCCGTGATCTTGTCGGCCTTCACGGCGGCCTTGCGGACAACAGTTGTGGCGCGGAGCATGGCTTGGTTCCTTGTTCTGTGATGTGAACATGTAACAAGTCCAGCGCGGTCGCGCCACGGGCGAAAAAAGCCTGGCCTGAAAAAGATTGTCGCAGAAAAGACCACGAGGACCATGCGCCAGCTTGACGCCAGCCATGGGGTGAGCATGGTCTTCCTGGATGAATGAGCCTAGACTGTTGCTGTCAATCGCAGGCGATGAGTGATCCTGACCGATGAATGAACACGTGAGTGATCTTGCCAGTGCCGCCACTGGAGCAGCTGCCGGGCCCAGGCAACGGCATGGCAGCGTCGTTGTCGATGTCGGTGGCGTGATCGTTGGCGGCGGTGCGCCGATTGTTGTCCAGTCGATGACCAACACGGACACGGCGGATATTGCGGCCACGGTTGCCCAGGTCGCGGCACTAGCGCGCGCAGGTTCCGAACTGGTCCGGATCACGGTTGACCGCAACGAAGCCGCCGCAGCCGTGCCTCATGTGCGTGAGCGGCTGGACCGCATCGGAATTGACGTGCCTCTGATCGGCGATTTCCACTATATCGGCCACAAGTTGCTGGCAGATCATCCGGCTTGCGCCGAAGCTCTGGCGAAATACCGGATCAATCCGGGCAATGTCGGCTTCAAGGACAAGAAGGACCGGCAGTTCAGCCAGATTGTCGAAATGGCGATCCGGCATGGCAAGACCATCCGCATCGGTGCCAACTGGGGCTCTCTTGACCAGGAATTGCTCACACACCTGATGGATCTCAATGCTGCCTCGCGCCATCCGCTCGAAGCACGCGCCATCACCCGCGAGGCCATGGTGCAGTCTGCGCTTTTGTCCGCTGCCCGCGCCAAGGAGATCGGCCTTTCCCGTGACCGCATCATCCTGTCGGCCAAGGTCTCCGGCGTCCAGGACCTGATCTCGGTCTATCGCGAACTGGCCCGGCGCTCCGACCATGCCATCCATCTGGGCCTGACCGAGGCCGGCATGGGCTCGAAAGGCATTGTCGCATCATCGGCTGCGCTGGGTGTCCTGCTGCAGGAAGGCATTGGCGACACGATCCGTTTCTCGCTCACGCCAGAGCCGGGCGGCGACCGCACGATCGAGGTCAAGGCGGCGCAGGAACTGCTGCAGACCATGGGGTTCCGCGCCTTCGTGCCGCTTGTGGCAGCATGCCCCGGTTGCGGGCGCACCACATCGACGGTGTTTCAGGAGCTGGCCCGCGACATCCAGACCTGGATCAGCACATCGATGCCGGAATGGAAAACCCGCTATCCCGGCGTCGAGACACTGAATGTCGCCGTGATGGGCTGCATCGTGAACGGGCCGGGTGAATCCAAGCATGCTGACATCGGCATTTCGTTGCCCGGCACGGGCGAGGTGCCAACAGCGCCTGTCTTCGTCGATGGCAGGAAAGTCGCCACCTTGCGCGGTGAAGGCATTGCGTCGGAGTTCAAGGACATGGTCGATGCCTATGTGGAACGCCGCTACGGCGTCTCGGGCCGCGCGGCACAATGACCCCACCGCACCCGTCATGGACCTGTCCTGCACCCAGGCCCGCCCTGCTCATCGACATGTTGCTGCACTTGCGCGCCCGAACGGTTGTGCTACAGCCGCGCGCCTTGTGCTGCGGTGCCGCATGCGCGGAGTTGATTGATGGCCCCTGACCAGACGCCTCCTTCACAGGAGGATCAGAAATTCGGCCTTGGCGGTCCTGCCCAGGCACATGGCGCTG
The DNA here is from genome assembly GCA_031375605.1 of Allobosea sp. Lineage (GTDB taxonomy): Bacteria > Pseudomonadota > Alphaproteobacteria > Rhizobiales > Beijerinckiaceae > Allobosea. Next base: position 4,250 of record JANMIB010000430.1, read on the forward strand.
ACCAACATGGCCGCGAACACCATGGCCATGAGCATGTCAAGTCCAGCTTTGCGACATTGGCATTGGGTGCTCTTGGCGTCGTCTATGGCGACATCGGCACAAGCCCGCTCTACGCACTGCGTGAAACCATCAATGCAGCGGTCAGCGGCAATATCGGCAGCCATGGCGGTGGTGGTGCTGCCATCGTGCGGGAGGTGCCGCGCGACATCGTCATCGGCGTCCTGTCGCTGATCCTGTGGTCCCTCGTCTTCGTGGTGACGATCAAGTATGTCATCATCCTGCTGCGCGCTGACAACAATGGCGAAGGCGGCACCTTGACCCTCGTGGCGCTGGCCCAGCGCGCCGTCGGCAAGGCCAAGGGCACCGGATGGGTTCTGGGGCTGGGCATGGTCGGAGCCGCGCTGTTTTACGGCGATGCCGTCATCACGCCGGCGATCTCGGTGCTTTCGGCTGTCGAGGGGCTGAAACTGGTGACCCCCGCTTTCGAGCCGTATGTCGTGTATATTGCGTCGGCGATCCTGATAGGCCTGTTTGCCGTGCAAAGCGGCGGCACGGAGAGCGTGGCCAAATGGTTCGGTCCCATCATGGGGATCTGGTTTTTGACCCTTGCAGGACTCGGGATCTATCATATCCAGGATGATTTTGGCGTTTTTGCCTCGATCAACCCGCTTTACGGCGTGATGTTCTTCGTCAACCATCCTGGCGTGTCGCTGGTGGTGCTGGGCACGGTCTGCCTTGCCGTCACCGGAGCTGAGGCGCTCTATGCGGACATGGGCCATTTCGGGCGTGGCCCGATCCAGAGCGCCTGGTTCTTCATGGTGTTTCCGGCGCTATGGCTGAACTATCTCGGTCAAGGCGCGCTGATCCTGCATGACCCGACCACAATCGACAATCCGTTCTACAAGCTTGCGCCTGACTTCCTTCTGCTTCCACTGGTCATACTCGCGACGATCGCAACGATTGTCGCGAGCCAGGCCGTGATCACGGGGGCGTTCTCGCTGACACGTCAGGCCATCCAGCTTGGCATCCTGCCCCGCATGGAGGTTCGCCATACCTCGGAGCATACCTCGGGACAGATCTACATGCCGCGCGTCAACTGGATCCTTCTGGTGGTCGTCATGGCGCTGGTCTGGTCGTTCCGGTCGTCATCGAGCCTTGCCAACGCGTATGGGATTTCGGTCTTCGGCGCGATGATGGTGGATGCGATTCTCGCCTTCATCGTGATCTGGAAGGGCTGGCGCTGGTCTTTGCTCACAACCTCCGTCGTCATCCTGCCATTTCTCGCCATCGACATCGCCTTTTTCTCGGCCAACATGCTCAAGCTGTTTCATGGCGGCTTCGTGCCTGTGTTGCTGGCTGCCGTGCTCGTCATGCTGATGGTGACATGGGTTCGCGGGTCCGGCATCCTGTTCGAGAAGACGCGCAAGACCGACGTGCCGCTGAAAGAGCTGCTCGACATGCTGGCCAAGAGCCCGCCGCACAAGGTCAAGGGTACCGCCCTTTTCCTCACGGGTGATCCGATGGTGGCGCCCGCAGCCATGCTGCACAATCTCAAGCACAACAAGGTGCTGCACGAGAAGAACGC
>JANMIB010000438.1:0-1976 GCA_031375605.1 Allobosea sp.
CGATGCAGACAAATCGGGGAACTTCAGCGTTCAGGGTCGCCTCCGGTGCGGTGTGTGCCTTGCTTCACCAGAAAACGGATTGGTGAACAAGCCTGACCTTGTGCCCCGCCCGGTTCAGCGACACAATCTGCAAATGGTGGCCATCTGTCACTGGCGCGCAAGGCCCGAGCCATCAGGCCTTTGACTGAAACTGGCATCTGCCTTGACGAGAACGGAACCACCATGCCGACGAAAATCGCACTTCTGACCGGTGGCAACCGGGGCATCGGCCTTGCCATCGCCCGTGAGCTGCAGACCGCGGGCTACCGGATCTGCCTTGGCATGCGGCAACCTGGCCAGCTTCCGGCAGAACTGACGAACGCGGTTGCCCTGCCCTATGATGCGGCGGACCCCAGCAGCGCCGATGCGCTGATTGCCGAGACTGTCGCCCAACTGGGGCGGATCGACGTGGTGGTGGCCAGCGCCGGCATCCTGCGCAATGTCAGCATCCGCGATGGCAAGGATTCCGACCTTGACGACCTTCTCGACATCAACGTGAAGGCCCCCTACCGCCTCGCCCGCGCCTGCCTGCCGCATCTGGAAGCCTCCGGTGAGGGCCGCTTCATCATGCTGTCCTCGCTGTCGGGCAAGCGCGTCAAGGGCCTGAATGTCGGCTATCAGATGTCCAAGCATGCCGTGATGGCGCTGGCACATTCGGTCAGGCGCGCGGGCTGGGACAAGGGCGTGCGCGCCACCGCGGTATGCCCGGCCTATGTCAACACCGAGATGGTGGCGGGCGTCGCGGGGCTGGACACAGCGATGCTGACCCAGCCGGCCGATCTCGCAAAGCTGATCGCGACCATCGTGCAACTGCCCAACAATGCCTGTGTGGCCGAAATCATGGTCAATTTCCAGCATGAGGACATGGTGTGAGCGGCTTTACCGCGCCGAAGGATCGCCACCCATGATCGAGGTGCCCAAGATCGAGGTGTCCATGATCGAAGTCTGGCTCTGGGCGACGCCGAACTCGAACCGGGTGTCGATCCTGCTGGAGGAGCTTGGGCTGGCCTATGTGGTCAGGCCGGTGAACATCAGGAAGCGCGGGCAGTTCGCGCCAGATGTGCTGGCGCTCAATCCTTATGGCAAGATCCCCATTGTCGTGATCAGCGGCCCGCAAGGGCGACAGGTCCTGTTCGAATCCGGCGCGATCCTGCTGCATCTTGCCGAAATCCATGGGCGTTTCCTGCCGCAGGATGCGGCGGCAAAAGCCGAGGTTCTGACCTGGCTGATGCTGGTGCTGACCGGGCTTGGCCCGGTGATGGGACAGGCGCATCACTGGACGGCGCTGGCACCCGAGAAACCGCAGGTTGCAATCGACCACAGCGTCAGCGCCGTCATCAGGGCCTGCAACGTCATCGACGCCCGGCTTGCCACGTCACGCTATCTGTGTGCCGATTATTCGATTGCCGACATCGCGGCGTTTCCCTGGCTGACGCGGCTTGACTGGGCCGGACTTGATCTGGGCACCTTTCAACACATCCGGCGCTGGCACCATGAGATTGGCGCACGGGAGGCCGTCAAGCGCGGCATGGCCATGCCCATTGGCGCGAAGCTTGAATAGTGCATTGATTGGTCCACAGCCAGGCAGGAATAGCGGTGCAATGCCGCGCAACAGACAACAGGAGCGAACACGATGCTGAAGACTGACAAACGCATGAACTGGATGGCAGCGCTGGCGTTGGGTGCCTGTGCGGTGAGCACTTTCATCGCAGCTCCCGCGCTGGCGCAGGCACCGGCAAGGCTGCCGGAAAACCGTGTGCTCAAGGTTGTCCCGTTTGCGGACCTGCAGGCGCTCGACCCCATCGTCACCACGGTCGGCATCGTGCAGCGCCACTCCACCATGATCTACGATTTCCTGCTCGGGCGGGACGACAACCAGGTGCCGCGCCCGCAGATGGCGGAGAGCTGGACCGTCAGCGATGACGGGCTGGTCTGGC
>JANMIB010000450.1:0-10325 GCA_031375605.1 Allobosea sp.
TGATGCACGGGGTCAACACGCGCGGCACGTTCCTGACCACCAAGCTCGCCATGCCGCATCTGGCCAAGGCCGCCAACCCGCATGTGCTGATGCTGTCGCCACCGCTCGACATGAAAGAAAAGTGGTTCTCCCCCCATGTCGCCTACACCATGGCCAAGTATGGCATGAGCATGTGCGTGCTGGGGTTTGCTGGCGAGTTCCGCCGCCATGGCATTGCGGTCAACGCGCTCTGGCCGCGCACCACCATCGCCACCAGCGCGATCAAGTATGTGGTCGGGGACGAACTGATGCAGATGAGCCGCACGCCCGAGATCATGGCGGACGCTGCCCATGCGATTTTCTGCAAGACCGCGCGCGAGTTCAGCGGCAACTTCCTGATCGATGACAGTTTTCTCGCGAGCGAGGGCGTCACCGACTTCCTGCAATACCGCGTGGACCCGACCAAGCCGCTCGCGCCGGATTTCTTCGTGCCCGACGAGATGACCCCGCCCAAGGGCGTGACCGGCGGGATTTGAGCCAATCGCCTCCCAAACTAGGCATCATCCCCGGCGCGCAGAGGCGCGGGATCGGGAACCACAACGCTGTGACAGGTGGATCCCCTTCCCGGCCCGCCGGGTCGCGGGGGATGACACCGGATACTTGACCGGGCCTGCCAGCGCCGCCAATACACGGCAACCAACAGGACACCGCCATGATGAACCCCTCCATGGACCCGGCCCGCTCGTTTCAGGGTCTTCTGCTCACGCTCCAGCAGTTCTGGGCCAGCCACGGCTGTGTCATCCTGCAGCCCTATGACATGGAGGTTGGTGCCGGCACCTTCCACCCGGCCACGACCTTGCGCGCGCTTGGGCCGCGCCCGTGGAAAGCGGCCTATGTGCAGCCCTCGCGCCGCCCCAAAGATGGCCGCTATGGCGAGAACCCCAACCGGCTGCAGCATTATTACCAGTTCCAGGTCATCCTGAAGCCAAGCCCGCCGGATTTGCAGCAGCTCTATCTTGACAGCCTCAAAGCCATCGGCATCGACCTTGCGCTGCATGACGTGCGCTTTGTCGAGGATGACTGGGAAAGCCCGACGCTGGGTGCCTGGGGCCTTGGCTGGGAATGTTGGTGCGATGGCATGGAGGTGAGCCAGTTCACCTACTTCCAGCAGGTCGCGGGGGTCGAGTGTGCGCCCGTGGCGGGCGAGCTGACCTACGGGCTGGAACGGCTGGCCATGTATGTGCAGGGTGTCGACAACGTCTATGATCTCAATTTCAACGGGCTTGATGGGGCCGACAAGGTCACTTACGGCGATGTCTTCCTGCAATCGGAGCGGGAATACTCGGCCCACAATTTCGAGCATGCCGACACCGAGATGCTGTTCGCGCAGTTCAGGATGGCAGAGGCAGCTTGCCAGAAATACCTGGCCGCTGGCGAGCCTTCGCCTGGCTCCAACGACAACAATGACAGCCTGCATCACAAGCTGGCTCTGCCGGCCTATGACCAGTGCATCAAGGCCAGCCACGTCTTCAACCTGCTTGACGCGCGCGGCGTGATTTCCGTCACCGAACGGCAGGGTTACATCCTGCGCGTGCGCGACCTCGCCAAGGCCTGCGGCGCGGCCTATCTCAGGACGCGTGATGGCGGGATGGCTTAAGACGCCGGGCGCGACACGCCAAGTGTGGCAAGGCCAGCATCGATCACCTTTTGCATCACCGTCGGCAGCGGCTCGTCGCCAAGCCCGTCCAGCTTTGTGAAGCGCGCACCATCAGGTGCCTGCGTCCCGGAGGGCACGTGTGCTGCCAGCACGGTCAACTCCAGCGGAAAATGCGTGAAGACATGGCTCACGGGCGCGTTGGCGGTCAGCCAGGCGGCACTGAACGGCTGGTCATCACGTGATGTCATGTCATGCTCTGCAGTCCACGCACTTGTCGGCACCTCGGCCATGCCGCCAAGCAGGCCCTTTGGCGGGCGGGTGCGCAGGAGCAGCGCATTGTCGGCGCGCAGCACGACGAATGCGGTGCCGAACCTCGGCAGATTGGCTTTCTTGGCCAGCTTGCGCGGAAAACTCTCCTGCGTGCCCGCTTTGCGGGCAAGGCATGGCGCTTGCCAGGGGCACAGGGCGCAGGCCGGCTTGCGCGGCGTGCAGATGGTGGCGCCAAGATCCATCAGTGCTTGCGCGAAATCACCGGGGCGATGGTCTGGCACAAGCGCGATGGTCTTTGCCGCGACCGCTGGCCTGCCCGCCGGCATGGGCGCTTCCAGCATGAACAGCCGTGACATCACCCGTTCGACATTGCCATCGACCGCCGCCGCCTTCTGCCCGAAGGCAATCGATGCGACAGCGGCAGCGGTGTAAGGGCCGATGCCCGGCAACGTGCGAAGGCCCGCTTCAGTTGGCGGAAAGCGTCCGCCATGCTCGCTGATCACGGCTTTGGCGCAGGCATGCAGGTTGCGGGCACGACTGTAATAGCCAAGCCCCGCCCAGGCACTCATCACAGCTTCAGACGGGGCCTCGGCCAGCGCGGCCACACTCGGGAAGCGCGCGAGGAAGGCGGCAAAATAAGGCTTCACGGCCTGTACGGTCGTCTGCTGCAGCATGATTTCCGAGAGCCAGACCCGGTAAGGATCGGCACTCTCGCCCGGCAGCGCGCGCCATGGCAAGTCACGGCGATGGCGGTCATACCAGTGCAGAAGATCGGCGGCGGTTGCATTAGGCATCGGTGATCCGTGTCATGACAGCGCAGAATCCCGCAAGGGCATCCGCATCCGCAACCCCGAAATGCCTGTTGAAGGACCATGCTGCTCTGTGTCACGGTCTGTCATGGACCTGCAGAACAACAAGCGCCGCCGATCCGTGGCGAGGCCGCTGGCCGACATGATCGGTGCGGCGCTCGCACCGGCGCTCGCGGCAAAGGGTTTTGCCGGGCGCGAGGTGATCGGCAACTGGCCTGACATCGTCGGCGAGCGGCTTGGTGCCCGTTCGCGGCCACTCAAGATCGACTGGCCAAAACGGCATGCCCAGGCCGGGGAGAAAAGCGAACCTGCAACGCTGGTGGTGCTGGTCGAGAGCGCCTTCGCGCCCGAACTCCAGCATGCTGCCCCTGTTCTCATGGCGCGAATCAATGCGCATCTGGGTTGGCCTGCTGTCGGCAAGGTGGTCCTGAAACAGGGACCGGTTCACATCGAAGGCCGCGCCGCGCCCGCGCCTGACAAGCCGCTTTCGGCAGCGGTCGTCGCCGGAGTGACAGGCGCGGCTGAGCGCATTGACGAGCCTGCCCTCAAGGATGCCGTGACCCGGCTGGGGCTGGCGGTCAGCCGCCGCGCGGCCAAGACAGGCCAGAATGTAGCGTCTGGCGAAAACGTGTAGTGCCGGGCCTGACAGCATGTGGCCGCAATCCCTTGTCATCACGCAGCTGCAAGGTATGTTGCCGCACAAGATGCTGCCTGAAATTGCTTGTTGAAATTGCTTGAAGGGATACCAGGATGTTGACACGCCGTGATGTGATGCTGGGTTCGGTTGCACTTGTCGCCGTTCTGGCTGCTGGAACATCTGCCCATGCGCAGGCGAGCCTCAACATGGCGGAGGTGCTGGCCGCCGCAGATCCCGCCTTGCCAGATCTGGTCTATGGCTCGGCTGACGCCAAGGTGACGATCATCGAGTATGCCTCGACAACATGCTCGCACTGCGCCCGTTTCCACAATGATGTGTTGCCGGATCTGAAGGCCAAATATGTCGACACCGGCAAGGTGCGCTTCATCTTCCGCAATTTCGTGCTGAACCCGCTCGACATGGCAGCCTCGATGCTCTCCTATTGCGGCCCTGCGGAACGGCGTGCTGCCTTCCTTGATTTCCTGTTCAAGCAGCAGGAGAAGTGGGCCTTCACCAGCACACCGCTCGACTCCCTGTTGCAGGCCGCACGGCAGGCCGGTTTCACACAGGAAAGTTTCAACGCCTGCTTGCAACGCCAGGATTTGTATGGAGCGTTGAATGCTACCAAGGACAAGGCGGCTGACGGCTTCAAGGTCAACTCGACGCCAACCCTGATCATCAACGGGCAGGTTCATCGCGGTGCGCTCACAATGCCTGAGCTTGACAAGATCTTGCAGCCCCTGGTCGGGGCGTGATCGCACACGCCTTGATGTTGCAGTCTTGATCCGGGCCTGGCTTCAGCCATGAAGCTCACCCGCCTCAAGCTGACCGGCTTCAAATCCTTCGTCGAAGCCACTGATTTTCACATCGAGCCCGGCCTGTCTGGCATTGTCGGCCCGAACGGTTGCGGCAAGTCCAACCTCGTCGAGGCCCTGCGCTGGGTCATGGGCGAGAATTCGTTCAAGAACATGCGCGCGTCGGGCATGGATGATGTGATCTTCGCAGGTTCCGGGGGGCGACCGGCCCGCAATGTCGCCGAAGTGGGTCTGACGCTCGACAACAGCGACCGCAAGGCCCCGTCCCAGTTCAACGATGTCGATGTGCTCGAGGTCACGCGCCGCATCGAGCGCGAGGAAGGCTCGACCTACCGTGTCAACGGCAAGGAGGTGCGGGCGCGCGATGTGCAGCTGCTTTTTGCCGATGCAGCAACCGGCTCGCGCTCACCGGCGCTGGTGCGGCAGGGCCAGATCAACGAGATCATTTCGGCCAAGCCCCAGTCGCGCCGCCGCATATTGGAAGATGCCGCAGGTATCGCGGGGTTGCATGCCCGCCGCCATGAAGCCGAGCTGCGTCTGAGGGCCGCCGAGGACAATCTCTTGCGCCTCGAGGATGTACTGCGCGAGATCGAAGCGCAGATCGAGGCCCTGAAGCGCCAGGCCCGGCAGGCAGGCCGCTACAAGGCGCTTGCCTCCGACATCCGCGCCGTCGAGGCGCTGCTGGCGGCGATCAGCTATCGCGATGCCCGTGACCAGGCCGCCGCTGCCGAGCGGGCGGCTGAATCCGCCTTGCGTGATGTGGCGGAGGCGACCCGCATCCAGGCCGAGACCGCACGTCATCAGGCCGTGGCGCTGCATGTGCTGCCAGGCCTGCGCGAGGTGGAGGCGGCAGCCGCGGCAGCGCTGGTGCGTGTCCGCCGTGCGCTGGATGAGCTGGAGGCCGAGGATCGCCGCAACAGGCAGCGCGCTGACGAACTGGTGCGCCGCATCGCCGAACTCGATGCCGATCTGGCGCGCGAAGCCAGCCTGACATCGGATGCCGAGGCCAGCCTGATCCGCTTTGGCGATGAAGAGGCCCGGCTGAAAGCCGATGGTCTTGGCAGTGCCGGAGCGCGCACGGCGGCTTTGGCAGATCAGGCCTCTGCGGAAACGGCGCTTGCCGCTGTCGAAGCGGCGCAGGCGTCGGCCCAGTCCGCACTCGCCGACATCAGCGCCCGGCGTGATGCTTTCGGGCGCGCGCTTCGTGATGGGGCAGACCGTGCCGCCCGCCATCGCATCGAACGTGAAGGGCTGGAGCGCTCGTTGCAGGCGCTGGATGCCGACAGTGGTGTCGGCACGGCCATAGACGCCTTGCGCGGGACGGTGACAGCGGCTGAAGCTGCCCTTCGTGATGCGGATGCCGCTTCTGCCGCAGCGCGCCTGCTTGTTGCCGCTGCGCGCGAGACCGAGCAGAAAGCCCGTATTCCCCAGGCGGATGCCGATCGCAAGGCGCAACGGCTGGAAACCGAAGTCCGCACACTGCAAAAACTGCTGTCTGGTCCGTCCAGTGATCTGTGGCCGCCGGTGCTTGACCAGCTGGCTGTGCAGAAGGGCTTCGAGACCGCACTTGGTGCGGCCCTTGGTGATGATCTTGACGCGTCGTCCAATCCGTCCGCGCCTGCCCATTGGCGCGACACTGGCGAACACGCCTCCGATCCGGCGCTGCCGGGAGATGCGGAGCCGCTTCATGGCAAGGTGCGTGCGCCAGCCGCCATGTTGCGCCGTCTCCGGCAGATTGGCGTTGTGGCACGCGCTGATGGGCCACGGCTGATGGCCCAACTGAAGGTTGGCCAGCGGCTCGTCTCGAAAGAAGGCGATCTGTGGCGCTGGGATGGCTTTGCCGCCGCTGCCGAAGCGCCCACGCCTGCTGCCAGGCGTCTGGCTGAAAAGAACCGGCTTGGTGATCTTGAGCGCGAGGCACAGGTCGCACGCGAGGAGGCAGAAGCAGCTCGCGAGGCATGCGATGCTGCGCAGGGCAAGGTGCGCCTGGCTGCACAGACCGAGACGCTTGCGATCGACACGGCGCGCGACCTGCGCCGCAAGTTGGACCAATCGCGTGAGCAGCTCGCCGCGGCAGAGCGCAGGATTGCGGACATGGCGTCGCGGCGCGCCAGCCTGGTCGAAGGCGCAGGACGGCTTGCCGCATCCGAGGCGGAGGCGGGTGTTGCACGCCAGCAGGCCGAGGAAGGCCTTGCATCGCTTGCACCCTCTCCCGAGCTGGAGGCGGCGCTTGCCCATGCCGGTGCCCGCGTTGCCGAGTGCCGCGCGGGTGCCGTCCAGGCTCGCGCCGCGGTTCAGACCCTCGAACGTGAAGATGCCTTGCGCCGCGAGCGGCTGGGCATCGTGGCCGCCGAGATAGCCCGCTGGCGCGAGCGCATCACCCGTTCGCAAGAGGCCAGCACCGAGGCTGCCAAGCGCAGGCAGGCGGCACAAACCGAGGCAGCCGCGCTTGCGGAAGCACCGGACACGTTTCTGGTGCGCCGCCGCGAAATGGTTGCTGTGATCGAGGAGGCCGAGGCGAGGCGCAAGGCCGCCGCCGATGATCTGGCCAGGGCCGAGACGTATCATGCCGAGGCTGACAAGGCGGCGCGCGTTGCGCTTGATGCCCTTTCGAGCCTGCGCGAGGCGCGCGCTGCCAGCGAGGCGCGTGTGGAGGCTGCCCGCTCACGGCTTGACGATGTGACGCGCGCCATCACGGACAATCTGGACACCACGCCATCTGGCCTGTTTGCGCTGGCTGGCATCGCGGCGGGGGACCAGCTGCCGCCTGCCGCCGAAACCGAGCGCAGGCTGGCGGCACTGAAGGCAGACCGCGAACGGCTTGGTGCGGTCAACCTGCGAGCCGAGGATGAACTGACCGACATCGAGGCCAAGCGCGATGCCCTGACCAGGGAGCGCGATGACCTGACCGAAGCGATTCGCAGGCTCAGGCAGGCGATAGGCTCGCTCAACCGCGAAGGCCGGGAGCGCCTGCTGGCCGCATTCGAGATCGTCAACGGTCATTTCAAGCGGCTGTTCGGCGTCCTGTTCGGAGGCGGCGAGGCCGAATTGACGCTGGTTGATTCGGATGATCCACTGGAAGCAGGCCTTGAAATCCTGGCGCGCCCACCGGGCAAAAAGCCGCAGACCATGACGCTGCTGTCCGGTGGCGAGCAGGCATTGACGGCGACGGCGCTGATCTTCGCCGTTTTCCTCACCAACCCTTCGCCGATCTGTGTGCTCGACGAGGTGGACGCACCCCTTGATGATGCTAATGTCGAGCGCTACTGCGATCTCCTCCGTGACATGGTCGGGCAGACGGAGACACGTTTCGTGGTGATTACCCACAACCCGATCACGATGGCGCGCATGGATCGCCTGTTCGGGGTCACGATGGCGGAGCGCGGCGTGTCGCAGCTTGTCTCGGTTGACCTGGAGACCGCAGAGCAGATCAGGGAAGCTGTGTGAGCGCCTGTTTGCCGCCTGCGCAGATACCCCGTATCATGACATCAGAATTTTGCTTCGATATCAGAGACTTGTGATGAGGACATCGGCCCTTGACAGGGTCTGGTGGCAAAAATATGTTGCGCGCGGTTTCAGGTGGGATTTCCTGCCGGTCCCCTTGGGCGTCTTTGCTGCGCTGTTGTGAAAGTCTGGCCGATGTCGGAACAGAACAAGCAAGGTGGCCGGACATCTCAGGGTTCAGGTCCATCATCCGAAGCCGACCTGTCGGCAAAACTTCGCCACATCGACGCACGTCTGTCGGACATCCGCTCGGACCGCGCGCCCACAAACAAGCCGGAAGGCCGCCTTGCGGCTGACGGTTCGGCAATGGCACGCGGCATGAAAATGGTGTCCGAATTCGTTGCCGGAATCGTGGCCGGAGGTCTGCTGGGCTGGCTGGTTGATCGCTATGCGGGCATTCAGCCGTTTGGATTGTTGATTGGTTTGATGTTTGGGTTTGCAGCGGGCCTCAGAAACCTGTATCGGGCCACTCAGAACCAGTCTGGTGTCCCGCCGGGTCCGCCCTCCGACTGATCCATCTGTGACGACCAACGCGAGATACTGAACGCCATGGCCACCAGCCCGCTTGACCAGTTCGTGATCAAGCCGATCATTCCGTTTGGCAAGATCGGTGGCGCGGAGATCGCGTTCACGAACTCATCCCTGTTCATGATGCTGGTTGTTGCCACTGTCGGCATTTTCTTCATGGTCGCGACCTCGCAGCGTGCGCTGGTGCCGGGCCGCCTCCAGTCCTTCGCCGAGATGCTCTACGAATTCGTCGCCGGAACCTTGAAAAGCGCCGCCGGCAAGGAAGGCATGCAGTTTTTCCCGCTGGTGTTCTCGCTTTTCCTGTTTGTGCTGTGTGCCAATTTCATGGGCATGATCCCCGGTGCCTTCACGGTCACGAGCCACATCATCGTCACGTTCGCGCTGGCCATGGTGGTGTTCCTGTCGGTGATCGGCGTGGGTGTCGCCAAGCACGGCACACATTTCTTCGGTCTGTTCGTGCCGCAGGGCGCTCCTGCGCTGCTTGTGCCGTTTCTGGTCGTCATCGAGGTCATCTCTTTTCTCTCCCGCCCCATCTCGCTCGGCATGCGCCTGTTCGCCAACATGCTGGCTGGCCATATCGCGCTGAAGGTGTTTGCGGGCTTCGTCGTGTCGCTTGGTGCCCTTGGCATCGGTGGCATTCTGGGCGCGACATTGCCGCTTGGCATGATTGTCGCCCTCACCGCGCTCGAATTTCTCGTTGCATTCCTGCAGGCCTACGTGTTCACGATCCTGACCTGCGTGTATCTCAACGATGCTCTCCACCCCGGCCACTGATCACGGTAGCCGGATCATTCCCCTCACGAACCACGTTTGACATCTCAAGGAGTAGTATCATGGACGCCCAAGCCGCAAAGTTTCTTGGTGCCGGCATTGCCTGTCTGGGCATGGGCCTCGCCGCCATCGGCGTTGGCAACATCTTCGGCAACTTCCTGTCGGGTGCCCTGCGCAACCCGTCGGCTGCCGATAGCCAGTTCGGCCGCGCTTTCGTGGGCGCAGCCCTTGCCGAAGGTCTGGGCATTTTCGCCCTCGTCGTCGCGCTCCTCCTGCTGTTCACTTGATCCTCACCGGGATCGCATCGTGTGACGGGTCGGCTTCATCGGCCACCCTCGCATGAGAATTTGAACAGTCCGCGTTTTCGAGGTCCACAACGATGGCGTCACCGCAGAAGACAGGCACCGAAATTCCGGGCGGCAGCACTGCCGGTCCGGGCTTTCCACCTTTCAAGACCGAGACATTTGCCTCGCAGCTGCTCTGGCTCGCGATCTTTTTCGGTCTGCTCTACTGGCTGGTGTCGAAGATCTTCGCGCCGCGCCTGACCGAGGTGATCGAAGGCCGTGCATCGCGCATTGCCAGTGATCTTGACGATGCGGCTGCTGCCAAGGCCAAGGCCGAGGAGGCAGGCGCTGCCTACGAGAAGGCGCTTGCCGAGGCGAAAGACAAGGCACACGGCATCGCACAGGCCAGACGCGACGAGGTCAATGCAGGCGTCGAGACGCGCCGTAAAGCCCTTGAAAGCGATCTTTCTGCAAGGCTTGCCGCCGCGGAAGCCCAGATCGAGGCTACCAAGACGAAGGCTATGGGCAATGTCGAGGCGATTGCCGCTGACGCAGCTTCTGCCATCGTCGAAAGGTTGGGCGGATCTGCACCAGCCAAAGTTGATCTTGATGCCGCTCTCAAAGCCGCATTGAAGGTTTGAGGAGGTTCCGATGCTTGCCAACACCTATCTGTGGAGCACGGTTGGTCTCCTTGTTTTCTTCGGCATCCTGATCAGGTTCGGCGTGCACACCATGGTTCTCAACGCGCTTGATTCGCGCGGTGAGAAGATCGCCGCAGAACTCGCTGAAGCCAGGAAATTGCGTGAGGATGCCCAGAAGCTCCTTGCGGAGTATGAAGCCAGGCGCAAATCTGCCGAAGCTGAAGCCGATGCGATCATCTCAGCAGCCAGGGACGAGGCCGAGCGCCTTGCCAGGGATGCCGAAGCCAAGATGGCGGACTTCATCACCCGCCGTACCAAGACAGCCGAACTCAAGATCGCACAGGCCGAAGCGCAAGCCTCGGCCGATGTGCGTTCTGCCGCAGCCGATGCGGCTGCCAGGGCTGCCGAGCAATTGCTGCGCGGCCAGATG
>JANMIB010000469.1:0-16876 GCA_031375605.1 Allobosea sp.
GCAGCGCCGCCGCGCGCGCGCGACCGAAGACGACGAGCCTGCCCCGCGTCGCCAGAGACAGGCCCCGTCGCGTGATCAGGCAGCACCGGCAGCCCGCCCGCGCGCGGCTCCTCAGGGGCCGGCCACTCCATCGGCCCCCTCCTCGCCATCGCGCCCTGCCATCAACCTGACTATGTGAATTTATCGTGACATCGTGATGGTATGCGATTGTATAATGCACATTCGTTGCATGTCTAAATATGCATCTACGAGATAAAACCAACAAACAAGAACATATTGCGTACTCAGGCATGCGACGTTATTGCGCTTGAAGATAAGTGATACGCGAGACATTGCTGCTCGCCAGCTATCGGCTGCGTGGCCGATCACTGTTTCTGGAGGCCGGCGATACTGATGCGGTGGCGTCCGGCCCATTCTTGATCCCGCTTGATGCGGATGATCAGATCAACGCGGTTGTCAGTCTCGCAGGGCAGTGCCGCCCTCCCGTGATCTGGTCATGGCCTGATGGCGAGCAGGCTTTGTATCGGCACCTGCGCAAGAACAACCTTGTTGAAATTCCACATGAGCCTGAACTCGACGACCCCTCCGATGAGGACTACGAGGCCGTTATTTTCCGTCACTGGGAGCCGTATGTTCTGGCTTTGATGTTGCCCGTGATGACACAGCTCCAGCAAGCCCGGTTCCTGGGGGCTGCCACCGGGATCGCTTTCGACGAGCATGCCGTTGACGGGATACGCCTCTCGCCATTCGAGGGAAATTTGCTCCCGCAAGGAGGCAGGATGTTGCGTTTCGATGCGTCGCAATCACGGGTGATCGAAACCAGGGTCAAAGGTCGATATCTGGGACGCTACCCGAGGCCTGCCGGAAGCTATCCAATCAAGTAGGGATTGAAAATGTACTGGCTGATGAACTTCAAGTCGCTCCCTGGCCATCAAGTCTGACTCGATACGACCGTTGCGCAGCGGGACAAGATTTTGTGCCCGCTTAATCCGGATCATCTGCGCACGACCCGCAAATGGGATGTCGCCGCTTACGCAGATCCTCCGTTGCCGGAAAAGCCTCTGATCATCAGTGATCTGTACTACTCAGCCAATCACGCCTCGTTCTTGCTGCACCAGCGGCTGACCACGGCAATGGCGGCCAAACTGACCGGATGGGTTGCTGCTCCAGCCTCGATCAAACGGCGTGACGGACGCATCTTGAGCGATTATTCCGAACTGCGCGTGACCGGCTTTGGCGGAGTTGCATCAGAAAAAAGCGGATGCCTTCTCCTGTCACGATGTCCTGGATGCGGGTTCAATACCTATGCGCAAGGCTTTCGTTTCGACATCGCAGCGAGAGAGCTGCACAGTCAAAAGAGTGACTTTATCGTCACATGGCCATTGTCGAGGCGTATCTTCTGTTCGGATCGCGCACGCATGCTTCTGCAGGACTTCAAGGTCGACGAGGTCGACTTTCAGAACCCAGCCACGCTTGATCAACCTGCCGGAATGATTGGCGACACCCCGATCCCGCCACATCTGGGCGAAGATACACGCGCCGAGATCGAGGCATTCTGGAGCCGCGCTCCTCAAAATCGAGGCCCTGTCGCATGAGACATTGCTCCGGATCATCCTACATTCAAAAGGTATCCATCTGATAACAGCATGATCTGATGGATTGATCTGTTGCTCACACTTCCTTTGCCATTGCATCCAGAGCCTGCGACAGACCCCTGAATGACAATGGCACGGTGATGTCTCGCCCGCTGGAATCCTTGAAGATGAGGCGTGCAGGCTCTGTCCGCGCGCGAAAGCGTTGTATCACGGCCTGAGCAGGCTCGCCAAAAGCCACGCAGGCACCTGGTACGCAGCGCGCCCATGCCATGTCGAAAGGCTGCGTGTCTTTCTCGTCCATCATGAGCCTGACGATAGATGGAAACGAGACATTGGGTGGCAGAACAGCCGTCAGTCGAAGCGGATCGGTGCGTTGCACTCTCCCGAAAGCAATCTGGGCAAGCGGCCCTTGCTGACCTTGTGCCTGAATGTTCTGCGTGACCTCACACATGCGGGCCGCCTGCGCGCCCTCGCCTTGTCTGACGCAGCGCAGCGCCCAGTCTCCAAAGGATGCAACAGTCGATTGGGGCTCGCTCGGAACGGCAACAGCTGCCGGAGCGGGTGCAGCAGAGGGCGGCGCCGGGGCTTGAGCTTGTGGCGGTTGCGGGCGCTGCTGCGCCGTGGCAGGCAAGATGCCAACCAGCACGATTGACAGGATGAAGCTGGAAAAACGTGCATGAAGGCGTGTCATGAACAAGATATTCCTTGAAATGGCTGAGAGTCTGACGTGGATCTGAACAAGGCTGTGCTGTCTGGCGTATCCCCTGGCACGACATGTCGAGATGACATCAACATCAGACTTCAGGTGTTGTCGTGTCGTGTGATGCAAACAAAGATTCAAGCTTTTCCGACATATGTTGAAACACTATGTTTCATCACAGCCATCACTGCAACCAGCTCTCGATTGCGCAGGCACCGCCAGGAAATTGGCTGGGGGACTAGGATTCGAACCTAGACAACCAGAGTCAGAGTCTGGGGTCCTACCGTTAGACGATCCCCCAACAGGATCTGGCGGCGCAAGGCCGCGATCACGGTGTTTGGGGTTTAGTCATGCGGGGCTCGGCTGACAAGCAAAAACACGCATGTGTCCTGATTTGCCCTGCATTATGCAGAAGTGGATATGAGCAGGCGTTCTACCAGATCAAACGGGTGGTGCGGGTTCAGCGCGTGAGCGTGCGCTTCACCGCGTCTTTCCAGGCCTCATAGCGCTGCTGGCGTTCGCCCGAAGGCATTTGCGGTGTGAACCTGCGCCCAAGGTGCCAGCCTTTGGCAAACACGGGCGGCTTTGGAAAGAAGCCTGTCGCAAGGCCTGCGAGATAGGCGGCTCCAAGCGCCGTGGTTTCGAGCACGACAGGCCGGTCCACGGGGGCCTCCAGCGTGTCGGCCAGCCGCTGCATCATCCAGTCGGAGGCCACCATGCCGCCATCCACCCGCAAGGTTGTCTGGCCTGCGCCGGGCCAGTCCGCTTTCATGGCTTCCAGAAGATCACGGGTCTGGAAGCAGACGCTTTCGAGCGCTGCCCGTGCCAGTTCGCGCGGGCCGGTGTTGCGGGTCAGGCCATACAACGCTCCGCGCGCATCAGGATCCCAGTAGGGTGCACCAAGGCCGACAAAGGCCGGAACAAGGATAACGGCCTGTGCAGGATCGGCGGCCTCGGCCATCGTGCCGGTCTGGGCGGCTGTCCTGATGATTCCGAGCCCGTCGCGCAGCCATTGCACGGCAGCACCTGCCACGAAGATCGAGCCTTCCAGTGCGTAGGTCCGCTGCCCGTCAAGTTGATAGGCGATGGTTGTGAGAAGCCGGTGACGCGAGCGGATCGCTGTCTTGCCGGTGTTGAGCAAGGCAAAGCAGCCGGTCCCATAGGTTGATTTCATCATGCCGGGTGAAAAACAGGCTTGCCCGATTGTCGCGGCCTGCTGATCTCCGGCCACGCCCCTGATGGGGATGCCCGCACCCAGGAGCTTTGGCGCGGTGGTGCCGAAATCGGCGGCGCAATCGCGCACATCCGGCAAAAGGCCTGGCGGAACACGGAAAAGGGCCAGCAGTTCATCATCCCATGTGCCCGAATGGATGTTGAGCAGCATCGTGCGCGAGGCATTGGTGGCATCTGTGGCATGGACCAGCCCACCCGTCAGCCGCCAGATCAGAAAGCTGTCGATGGTGCCAAAGGCAAGTTCGCCACGTTCGGCACGGGCGCGTGCGCCGGGCACATGGTCCAGAAGCCACGACACCTTGGTCGCGGAGAAATAGGGGTCGAGCAGCAGTCCGGTTCTGGCATTCACCATGTCCTCATGGCCGGCAGCTTTCAAGGCAGCGCAGCTGTCAGCCGTCCTGCGGTCCTGCCAGACAATCGCCCTGTGGACAGGCTGGCCGGTCGCCCTGTCCCAGATCACGGTTGTTTCGCGCTGATTGGTGATGCCGATGGCGATGATCTGGGAAGCTGTTGCCGCAGCTTTTCGCAGCGCGGCACGCATCACCGAAAGAGCCGTGCCCCAAATCTCCTCGGCGTCATGCTCGACCCAGCCCGATGCCGGATAATGCTGGGCAAATTCCTTCTGCGCCATCGCGGCGATGCTGTAATCCTGGCGAAACAGGATGGCGCGGGTCGAGGTTGTCCCCTGATCCAGCGCCAGAACATAGCGCTCGTTCGCGCCAGCCACTTTTTTCTGAGCCACGTGTCTCTCCCGGACCATTGTTGCCGCAAAGCCAATGCTGCGCCAGCGCACTCAACCCCACGCCGGGATATTCTGGCGCGGTAACCAGATGTCAAATCCTCTCGGGCATGGTGACACATTGGGTTGCGTCAACATCCGGGGCCGAAGCGTGTCAGAATTGCCGAAGTTGCCTGATCTGGTGGTGCTGGTGGCCGAACCGGGTGTTCACATGCGCCGGATCATGCGCGAAATCCTGATGCGGGCGGGCATCAAGCGGATCATCGAGGCGGTTGATGGGGCCGACGCCATTGCCCAGTATACCACCCTGGTCCCGGACATCGTGATTCTTGAATGGGACATGCCGATGCTGTCCGGCGAGGATTTCATTCGTCTTGCCCGCACCAGCCCTGAAACCTCCAAGCGTGACACGCCCATCATCCTGACACTGGGAAATCCGAGCAAGACAACCATCGATCTGGCGATCAAGCTCGGCATTCAGGACATCCTGGCCAAGCCGCTGTCACCGAAGGCCTTGTCTTCGCGCATGCACGCCGCTGTCATCAGGGCACGCGAAACCCAGCGCCTGCGTGTCAAGAACATGCGGCAGACCGCAGGCGGCCAGTCCAAGGCAGTTGCAGCATCGGGCTGATCCGCGTTACGTTGGCGCGAACAAGGTGATCGCCGCAGGGCTGAGCGCCGCATGCAAGGAACAGCACTGTGGAAATCGACGACAGGCCGCCTTTTGGTGAGCCGACGTCACGCGGGCGCGACGTCGCGCGCGAACCCGTGCCTGATCAGGGTAAAGTTCCCTATGGCGCACCGGCTGACAACTATGCCGCACTCGATCTGGGCACCAACAACTGCCGCCTGCTGATTGCCCAGCCGGCCCAGCATGGGTTCCGGGTCGTTGATGCCTTCTCGCGCATCGTGCGACTTGGCGAGGGGCTGTCCGCCACCGGTCGTCTGGGCGAACAAGCGATGTCCCGTTCGCTGGAGGCTTTGCAGGCCTGCAGTTCCAAGATGAAGCTGCGCAAGGTTGCACGCGCGCGGCTCGTGACCACAGAGGCCTGCCGCGCCGCCAGCAATGGCAAGGAATTCGTGGCCCGCGTGGCGTCCGAGACAGGCCTGCAACTCGAGATTGTCGACCAGCGCACGGAGGCGATGCTCGCCGTGACCGGCTGCGCGGCGCTGGCGTCTCCAGACGCAGAAGCCATCATCGTGTTCGACATCGGCGGCGGCTCGACGGAGATTGTCTGGCTTGGCGGGCGCTCATCCGGGCGCAGTCCGGCAGAGCGGATCCAGACCTGGGAATCGATCCCCATCGGCGTGGTGTCGCTGGCAGAGCGCCACGGCGGGGTCAGCGTCGGGCCAGAGCTGTTTGAGGCGATGGTGGCTGAAGCGTCCAGCGCACTGGCAAAATTCCATGGCCGGGCTAGACCCGCCATCTCGCGAAGGGGTTTTCACCTCCTGGGGACATCGGGCACGGTGACGACAGTGGCCGGCCTTCACCTCAAGCTCGAGCGCTATGACCGGCGCAAGGTCGATGGTCTGTGGATGAAGGACAAGGATGTCTCGACTGTGATGAATGATCTTTTGGCCATGGACTACGACATGCGGGCCGACAATCCGTGCATCGGCAAGGAACGCGCCGATCTGGTGCTGGCCGGCTGCGCCATCTTCGAGGCGATCAGGCGGCTGTTCCCCAGCCCGATGGTGCGCATCGCCGACAGGGGGCTTCGCGAAGGCATCCTGCTCAAGATGATGTTCGAGGACGGTGTCTGGAAGCGGCGGAAATCCGCATGAGCAACACAGGCAACAAGGGTGGCGGGGCCAGAACAGGTGCGGGTTCAGGTGCGGGCGCAAGGGCCGGTGCACGTGCAGGGGCAGGGGCAGGTGCAGGAACCAGCGATGGTGCAGCCAAAAGCGGCACAGGCAAAAGCGGAGCCGCCAAAAGTGGCACAGGAAAGGGCAGGGGCGCGCGTGATCTCAAGGTCGAGGTCAAGCGCTCGCGCAAGCTGTCGCACTCATCCCAGCTCTGGCTGCGGCGTCAGCTCAATGATCCTTACGTCAAACGGGCAAAGGAGGCTGGCTATCGCTCGCGAGCTGCCTTCAAGCTCTCTGAAATGGACGACAAGATTCACTTCCTGAAATCCGGCCAGCGGCTGATCGATCTGGGCTGTGCGCCGGGCGGATGGTGCCAGGTGGCCGCCGAACGCATCGGGCTGAAATCAGGCAAGGGCAGGATTGTCGGCATCGACCTTTTGCCGGTCGACACCATTCCGGGTGTCGAGATCATCGAAATGGACTTCATGGACGAGGCGGCACCACCACGCCTGAAGGAACTGCTCGGCGGCGAGGCTGACGGTGTGATGTCTGACATGGCTGCCAACACGACGGGCCACAAGAAGACCGATCACCTCAAGATCATCGGCCTTGCGGAGGCGGCCATCGAGTTCGCCCGCGAGGTGCTGGCACCGGGTGGTTTCTTTCTGGTCAAGCTGTTCCAGGGCGGCGAAAGTGCGGATTTGCTGGCAGAACTCAAGCGCGACTTCACGATCGTGCGCAATCTCAAGCCCTCGGCCAGCCGGGCTGATTCCTCCGAGCTTTACGTGCTCGCCACAGGCTATCGTCGACCGCGAGACGTGATCGCCTGAGAGCAACCGGCACCTCAGTGCCCATTCCGGCAATATCAGATCGTCTGGTTGTAGGCGCCCACTTCGGGGTTTTCGCGCAGCAGGCCATCGACGATGCTGAACATCTCGCGCATGCGCGCTTCCGAGACGGGGCTTTCGACAACCACGACGATTTCCGGCTTGTTGGATGAGGCACGCACGAGGCCCCAGGTTCCGTCCGTCATGGTGCAGCGGATGCCATTGACGGTGTTGAGGTCCCGGATGGCGTGGCCGCCAACCGGGCTGCCCGACGCGTGCAGCGTCTTGATGCGGGCCACGACCTTGTCGACCACGCCGTATTTGGTTTCGTCGGCGCACTTGGCCGACATGGTGGGCGACCCCCAGGTTTTCGGCAGGGCCCGGTAAAGGTCAGCCATGGTGTTGGCCGGGTTCCGGTCCAGCATCTCGATCACGGCGATGGCCGTGAGCAAGCCATCGTCATAGCCCCGGCCAAGCGGCGCGTTGAAGAAGAAATGCCCGGATTTCTCGAAACCCGCCAGCGCTCCCAGCTCTGTGACCCGGCGTTTGATGTAGGAATGGCCGGTTTTCCAGTAGTCGGTCGTGATGCCCAGTTGCTTCAGAACCGGGTCGGTCGCGTATAGCCCGGTTGATTTGACATCCACCACGAATGTCGCACCAGGATGAACGCGGCCCAGATCCCGCGCCAGCATCACGCCGATCTTGTCAGCGAAAATCTCCTCGCCCTCGTTGTCGACCACGCCGCAGCGGTCGCCGTCGCCATCAAAGCCCAGGCCGACATCAGCGCCGACTTCGCGCACCTTGTGAGCCATGGCATGCAGCATCTTCAGGTCTTCGGGGTTGGGATTGTAGCGCGGGAAGGTATGATCGAGTTCGACGTCGAGCGGCACGACCTCGACGCCCAGCCGCTCCAGCATCTGCGGCGCGAAAGCCCCTGCTGTGCCATTGCCGCAGGCCGCCACGACCTTGAGCTTGCGGGTGATGGCGCGGCGCTCGAGCATGTCAGCGAGATAGCGCTCGCCGAAGTCGGGCACGAAATCGTATGAACCACCGCCACGCATCACGGATGTGCCTCCCAGCACGACGTCACGCAGCGCGCCCATCTCTTCGGGACCGAATGTCATCGGGCGGTTGGCCCCCATCTTCACGCCGGTCCAGCCGTTGTCGTTGTGCGATGCCGTGACCATGGCCACACAGGCGCAATCAAGCGCGAACTGCCCGAAATAGGCCATGGGCGAGAGCGCAAGGCCGATGTCCCTGACACGCATGCCCGCCGCCATCAGGCCGGAGATCAGCGCGTACTTGATCGAGGCCGAATAGCCGCGAAAATCATGTCCGACGACAATGTCGGGCTTCACGCCCATCTGGTGAACCAGCGTGCCGAGACCGAGCCCCAGCGCCTGAACACCCATCAGGTTGATTTCTGTCTCGAACAGCCAGCGGGCATCGTACTCGCGAAACCCGGTCGGTTTCACCATGGGCTGCGATTCGTAGGCTGCCGTATTGGGAAACAGCTGCGGCACGGGGACAGGGAACATCGGTATCTGCTCCTTGAGCATGGGATGGTGATTGTCGCAGGCAATCTTGGAAAGCCGGTGATCCGTGAAAAACGTGTAGCCTGTAAACGATTAAGGTTTGCGGGTTGTGACGATCGCGTTTGCCGAATGTTTCAATCCTTCAGAAGAGCCACGCGGCTTGCCTCTGCGCAGGCGACGAACACGTGATAAAACGTGCTGGCCGGCAGGCGCTGGCTGATCAGCTGGCCCTGTGCATCGAACTGGTCGAGCCAGGCCCCGCGCGGCGCAGGCAACACATAGTCGCTGAAAAGGCGGGACAGCACCTTTGCAGCCTGTTTCGCCGCACCCGGAACACCGGCTTCGGATTGCGCGAGGTGCGCTTTTGCAAGCTCTGTCTGGGGCCACATGCGGCGCGTTTGCTTGAGGGGCCGCCCCTGCCGGTCGGCTTCGTCGATCAGGAGGCCCGTCGCGCGGTCTGCACTGCCATTCGCATGAGCCAGCAGCTTTGTGCACAGCGTGTCGATGTCTGTGCCCGGCAGCGACAGCGGCGCCATGGCAGCGCGCTTGCGCAGCAACCAGACCCATTCAGCCATATGCCCCGGCTCGGTGATGGCACCGGCCGCGCCAGCGGCAAGGCTGAAATCCGCTTCGAAAAATTCAGCCAGCAGCCCGCTGCGGGCATCAAGGCAATGGGCCAGCACAACGCCAAGCAGCCTGTCGGCACGCTCCAGCCCATCGGCCCGCGCGCCAGTCTCGGTGAGCGCCAGCATGGCCTCGAACATGTGCATGTGCGGGTTCTGCCGCCGTGGCAGCGTGTTCAGGTCATCTTCGCGCAGTGATCCATCAGGCAAGGTGAGCACGGCATCGATGAACGCCAATGTGTCTTCCAACGCCTCGCGCACGCGCTTTTCGCCGGTCACGCGCCAGCACCAGGCGAAGGCCAGCAGCATGAAGGCGTGGTCATAGCTGTCGCGGCGTATGTCGAGCGGCTCATGGCTGCCTGACAGCATATGGTGGAAACCGCCGGTTCGGATCAACCCGCCCGGCCTGCGTCCGGTTTGCATCAGACGGTCGAAGGCCTCCAGCGCGATCCCGGCACCATCAGCACACCAGCCAAGATGATGTGCATGGGCATAGACATAGATCTGCCGGGCCTGAACCCGGACGCGCTGCGGCGCAGCAAGGTCCGGCGTGCCGTCCGGAAACAGGGTTTCGTGGAAATGTCCGGCACCGGCATCGCGGCCTCGTGTCGCCCAGAAGGGCAGCGCATCGTTGATGGCCCAGGAGCGCAAGCGCCCCGCAACAGCTTGCAGTCCATCGCCGGTCGGGTGGACATCATTGTCTGGCAGCCTTGTGTGACTCATCGCAGGCTCGCTCACAGACGGTCGTAATCATCGGCAAAGCGCACGATGTCATCCTCACCCAGATAGGTTCCGGTCGCGACCTCGATGATCTCGATGTCGGTGGTGCCGGAGTTGCCGAGACGGTGATTTTGCCCAGGCGGAATGTAGATCGACTGGTTCTCAGCCAGCTTGCGGGGCTCTTCGCCGACAATGACATCGGCTGTGCCCTTGACCACCACCCAGTGCTCGGCGCGGTGGACATGCCTGTGCAGCGACAGCCTCTGGCCGGGATAGACCACGAGCCTGCGCACGAGGAACCCCTGACCTTGCTCGACGGCCTGACGCCAGCCCCACGGACGGTAGCTGCGCAGATGCTCCGTGGCCTCCGGCACCTGGCGCGCTTTCAGCTGGTCGACAAGCGTCTTGACATCACCCGCCCGGCTTTTGTTGCAGACCAGCACGGCATCGCGCGTGGCGACCACCACCGCGTCCTCCATGCCGATCACACCGACCAGCATGCCGTCAGTCGCGGCATAGGTGTTGCGCGTGCCGACAAGCGCCACGTTCCCGCGCGCCACGTTCCCGTCTTCGTCCTTTTCGGCAATGTCCCATAGCGCGTCCCAGGTGCCGATATCGGACCAGCCAAAACGGCCCGGCACGACGGCACTGAGCTGGGTTCGCTCCATGACCGCATAGTCGATGGATTTTTTCTCGGCGCGCCCGAACGCATCGGCATCGAGCACGCGCGCGCCCAGGCCTTTTCTGGCAAGGTCCGTTCTGGCGCGTGCGACAGCTTCCGTGATGGCGGCAAGGCTGTCCGGTGCATAGCGGGCGTACTCTGCCAGCAGAACATCGGCGCGGAACAGGAAATTGCCAGAATTCCACAGATAGCCCGCGAGCAGATATTGCTGCGCAGCGGCTGCATGTGGTTTTTCGACAAATCGCCTGATGGTGCGAACATGCTTGGCTCCGGGCAGTTCGTCCCCCTGCTCGATATAGCCGTACGCCGTCGAGGGGAACGTCGGCTCGATGCCGAAGGTCACGATCCGTCCCGCCTCTGCTGCAGGCCTTGCCGCGGCAACGGTTGATCTGAAGCCTGAAGGGTCGCGCACGACATGGTCTGCCGCCAGAACCAGAACCAGCGCGTGCGGATCGATTTGTGCCATCGCAAGGGCACCGGCCACGATGGCTGGCGCTGAATCCCGCGCCATCGGCTCCAGCAACAGATCAGCACTGGCCCCGATGTCAGCCAGCTGGCGCTCGATGGTGAAGCGCTGCTTCTGGGCCGCGACAATCAGCGGTGCGTCGAACAGCGCCGGGTCCGTCACCCTTGTGACAGTGTCCTGAAAGGTCGAGTGCGGGCCGACCAGAGGCGCAAACTGCTTCGGAAAGGAATCCCGCGACGCTGGCCAGAGCCTTGTCCCCGATCCGCCGCACATGATCAGCGGTCTGATGTTCATCGTTTGCCCGGCTCCGCTGAGATCATTCTGGTGAGATGGCGTTCTGTAACGGCTGTTTTTTCAAGTTGGCGGAAGGGGCTGCCCGGTCTGTCGTTCATGTGCCTCATGATAGGCCGTGGCATGCTGATGGCGCAACATCATGGTGCTGTTATGGTTGCTTGCCCTTGACCTGTCCGGAAACGTGCGCCACCGATCGGGCATGAGAACGACGGGACATGCACCCCTGACAGGATGGCACACGCCCATCTGGCGTGCGGCAGCGACGCTTGGGCATTGCGCACAAAAGTGGGTACCGGTTTTGTGGAATCGCAATGCTCTGACGTGTGGTGATCTAGCCTTGGCATGCGCCGTGGTCTTTGTCGCCATGATGTGCGGCGCTGGCACTGGCGCTGGCACTGCCGCGGCACAGGGCGCGCGCGAACCTGTGGTCATCCCGTTTTATGGTGATCCGCGTGTGCGCGTCGAGCGGCCGGAAGGCGCCATCGTGCGCAATCTCAGGGTCATCACCGATGACGAGTTTCCGCCTCTGCATTTTGCCGATGCCGATGGCCAGCCCGTTGGCTTTTCGGTTGATCTGATGCGGGCCGTCTGCGAGCGCCTTGGCGTCAACTGTTCCGTCCAGACAAGGAGGTTCGACACGCTGCTGCAGACCCTTGCCGACGGGCAGGCAGATGTTGTGGCGGCTGCCATTCCTGTCACGGCGCAGATCAAGTCGCGCTTTCATGTCAGCCGCGTCTATCATCGCTTTCCGGCCCGTTTTCTGGGTGCAAAGGGCTTTGATCCGGCGCGCATCGAGGCTGGTCTCGAAGGCGCGAGGATTGCCGTCATCCGCGAGAGTGCGCATTCGGCTTTCCTCAATGAGCACTTCCCCAAGAGCCAGCGCACGGAAACACTCGATCTGGAATCCGCGCTGCTGCTGCTGCTGCGCGGCGAGGTTGATCTGGTGTTCGGTGACGGGCAGGCGGGTGCCATCTGGCTGGGTGCGCGGGCGCGGGAGCCTTATGCGTTTGCAGGCGGTGCGTTCATGAGCCTGCGCCACTTCGGAGAGGGCATCGGTTTTGTGCTGCGCCCTGACGAGCCCAACCTGAAGCGTTCGGTCGATTTCGCGCTGCAGACGCTGTGGGAAGATGGCACCTACGCGCGGCTGTTCCTGCGCTATTTCCCGGTCAGCGCGTTTTGATGAGGCCGTAGTTGACGCAACCCGCGCGCTTCGTCACAACCTGCGGCCCGCCACGTTTGGTGCCTCTCATCTCGACCAGCATGATTGCAAGCCATGACCACGTTTGATCCAGCCCTTGTCGAAGCCGCAGGTGCCTCTGCCGCCTGGCCGTTCGAGGAAGCCCGCAAGCTCGTGGTTCGCCTTCAGAAATCGGGCAAGGGCGAGGCGCTGTTCGAAACTGGCTACGGCCCGTCGGGCCTGCCGCATATCGGCACGTTCTGCGAGGTCGCGCGCACCTCGATGGTGCGCAAGGCCTTCGAGGTGATCACGGAAGGCAAGGTGCCGACACGCCTGATTGCCTTTTCCGACGACATGGACGGCCTGCGCAAGGTGCCGGACAATGTGCCGAACAAGGAGATGCTGGCCAGGCATCTGGGCAAGCCGCTGACGGAGGTGCCCGACCCGTTCGGCACGCACGAGAGTTTTGCCCATCACAACAATGCCATGTTGCGCGCCTTTCTCGACCGCTTCGGCTTTGCCTACACGTTCCAGTCCTCCACCGAGAGTTACCGTGCCGGGCTGTTCGACCAGACATTGCTGCTGATGCTGGAGCGTTTCGAGCCCATCATGAAGATCATGGTGGCGTCCTTGCGCGAAGAACGCGCTTCGACCTATTCGCCGTTCCTGCCGATCCACCCCAGGACCCGCGTGGTCATGCAGGTGCCGGTCGAGGAGCGTGATGTGAAGGCCGGCACGATCATCTGGCGTGATCCGGATACCAACGAACGCTTCGAGACGCCGGTGACTGGCGGCCATTGCAAGCTGCAGTGGAAGCCGGACTGGGCGATGCGCTGGGTGGCACTCGGCGTCGATTACGAGATGGCAGGCAAGGATCTGATCGACTCGGTCAAACTCTCCGGAGAGATCACGCGGGCGCTGGGTGCCGTGCCGCCCGATGGCTTCAACTACGAGTTGTTCCTCGACGAGAAGGGCCAGAAGATCTCGAAGTCCAAGGGCAACGGCCTGACCATCGACGAGTGGCTGGGCTATGGCTCCGCCGAAAGCCTGTCGCTGTTCATGTATTCCCGTCCGCGTGAAGCCAAGAAGCTGCACTTCGACGTGATCCCGCGAGCGGTCGACGATTATCAGCAGGCCATCAACGGCTATGCCAGGCAGGACTGGAAAAACCGCCTCGGCAATCCCGCCTGGCACGTTCATGCCGGGGAGCCTCCCGTGCCGGAGGTGGTGGCACAGGCGGGCGGGGAGGGCGACAATGCTCCGCGCACGCAGGTTTCGTTCGGTCTTCTGCTCAATCTGGTCGCCGTTGCCAACTCGGAGGACAAGGCCGTGCTTTGGGCCTTCCTCCGGCGCTATGCGCCTGATGTGTCGCCGGCGACGCACCCCAAACTTGATGCGCTGGTGGGCTATGCCATCGCCTATTTCCGCGATTTCGTACGCCCGCAAAAGCACTACCGCGCTGCTGACGAGGTCGAGCACGAGGCGCTCGCGCGGCTTGAAGCGGCCTTGGCAGATGTGCCGGAGGGCACCGGCGCGGAGGCCATCCAGGAGCTTGCGCTGGATGTCGGGCGCACGGTTCCGCGCTATCAGAACCTGACCGCCAAGAACGCCACGCCAGAGCGCCCCGCCGTCACCGGAGAGTGGTGGAAAGCGGTCTATCAGGTGTTGTTCGGCGAGGATCAGGGGCCACGCTTCGGCTCGTTCACGGCCATCTACGGCGTTGCCAACACGCGCGCACTGCTTGCAAAGGCGCTGAACGGCAGCTTGATGGCTGAACATGAGGCGTTCATGAAGGGGCGGGGTTGAGAAGATTTGGTGTTGCAACAATGGCCTCATCTTGAGCCCGTCGAAGGACGAGGCTCCAGTTGTCACGATCTCTGGAGCTCCTCCTCGGACGAGATCAGGATAAGGATTGTGAAGATAGGCCTGTTGCAGTGATGTTTTCTGGCTCATGCTGACCCCGCTCGCCCTCGCCGCAGCCGCCACCTCCATCCTCGCCACGTCGTTCCTGTCGGGCGTGGTCGGCATGGCGGGCGGCATGATCCTGATGGGGGTACTGCTGCTGCTCATGGATGTGACGGCAGCCATGGTGCTGCACGGCGTCACGCAGACCGCCTCGAACGGCTGGCGCGCCTTCCTGTGGCGGGGCCACATCCAGTGGCGGATCATCGCGGGCTATGCGCTCGGCTCGTTCCTGATGTTCGGGCTGATGAAGCTGGTCGCTGGCGTGCCCGACAAGGCGCTGGTCTACATCGCCATGGGCATCACGCCGTTCATCGTGCTGGCTCTGCCGCCCCGTTTCGTGCCGGACATCACCCGGCCGGGCGCACCCGTGCTGTGCGGGGCCGTGGTCATGATGGTGCAGCTCTTCGCCGGTGTCGCCGGCAACGTGCTGGACGTGTTCTTCCAACGCAGCAAACTGGACCGCAAGACCGTCGTGGCCACCAAGGCCGCCTCGCAGACGCTGGCGCACATCCAGCGCGTGCTGTTTTTCGGCGGCTTTGCCGTTTCGGGCGACATTTTCCCGTATTGGCTCTATGGCGGTGCCATTGCGCTGGCTTTCGCGGGCGCGTCGCTGGCGGCGCTGGTGCTGGCGCGCATCAGCGAAAAGACCTTCCGCTCATGGAGCCGCACGATCATCCTTGGCGTGAGCGCGGTGTATCTGGCCAAGGGGCTCTGGCTGCTGGCGGGGCAGTAAGCCTCACTGGCTCGCCCAGATCACCCTTGCGATGAATGACACATCGGTCAGTTGCAGCACGCGGTCGGGGTGCTCGGGGTTGAGCGAGGCCAGTTCAACGGTCTTAAGCGTCTTGCGCTTCAGTTCCTTGGCCAGCACCTCGCCCTCGATGGTTCGCACCACCACACGGTCGCCGCGGCGCACGGGGGCGGATGGCGAAACGACGATCGTGTCGCCATCCCGGTACAGCGGCATCATCGAATCGCCGTTGATCTCCAGCGCGTAGACTCGTTCGTCGCTGATGTCCGGGAACGCGACCTCGTCCCAGCCCGTGCCCTGCGGCAGGCCGCTGTCATCGAAGAACCCGCCAGTGCCCGCCTGCGCAAAACCGATCAGCGGAATGGTGCGCTGGCGCGTGGCCTTGCGGCCGATATGGGCCACCAG
Organism: Allobosea sp.; assembly: GCA_031375605.1. Taxonomy (GTDB): domain Bacteria; phylum Pseudomonadota; class Alphaproteobacteria; order Rhizobiales; family Beijerinckiaceae; genus Allobosea. The sequence goes on from JANMIB010000469.1 coordinate 15,519, forward strand.
CGAGATGAACTCATCGAGGCTGGCCCCCGTGGCGACCAGGATCTTGGCCAGCGATTCGGTCGATGGCCAGCGTTCGCGCCCGTCGGCACCGATGCGCTTTGAACGGTTGAAGGTGGTGGCATCGAGGCCGGACCGCTTGGCCAGCCCTGACGGGGTCATTTGATAACGGTCTGCGAGCGCATCGATCGCGCCCCAGATCTGATCATGGGACAGCATGCATCAAGCTCCGAAGAGAGGATTGGTCAACACCTGCATAGCATAGGAATTTAGCCCTTGAAACAGACATGATGCCTATTATTGATCTGCAAGGCAAACAGATGTTGAAGCGCCGCCAGCCGCCGGTTATGCGAAGGTGTCGTCCGCCGAGAGGACATGCTGCACAGCTTTGATATTCCCGACATGGAAACGCGATGACGCTGATCTACAAGATCCACCCCGCAGATGATTGGGCCAATGCCGAGAAGGCGGGCGTGTTTCACGGTGCGCCCATCGACCTTGCCGACGGCTATCTCCATTTCTCCATCGGGGCGCAGGCGCGTGAAACAGCGGCGAAGCATTTTGCCGGAAAACGCGGCCTTTTGCTGATCGCGGTCGATGCGGCGAGGCTCGGCACAGCCCTGCGCTGGGAGCCCTCGCGCGGCGGCGATCTGTTCCCGCACCTGTATGGGCATCTGTCATTGAGGGCGGTGCGCTGGATCGAACCCCTGCAGCTTGATGCAGCTGGTGTCCATGTGTTTGCGAGAGATGTGTTTGCGAGAGATGTGTTTTCGCGGGATATGACCTGATGGCGGGCCTGTTCGACCTGGCAAGGCCACTGATCCACGCGCTTGATGCTGAAGCCGCACACAAGCTGGCTGTCTCCGCGCTGTCGCTGTCAGCTTCGCTCAAGCCCGCCGGGTGGCAGGCAAAGGATGATCACCGTCTTGGTGTCCACGCGTTCGGGCTGGCATTTCCCAATCCGATCGGTCTTGCGGCAGGGTTCGACAAGCATGCCGAAGCGATGGATGGCGTGTTGGGGCTTGGAGCAGGCTTCACCGAAATCGGCGGCGTCACACCCCTGGCGCAAGAGGGAAACCCGCGTCCTCGTGTGTTCCGCCTGCCGGAAGACGGTGCCGTGATCAACCGCTATGGCCTCAACAGCGTCGGAATGGACGTGGTGGCCAGCAGGCTGGCCGCCCGGCGCGGGAGGCCGGGCATCGTCGGGGTCAATCTTGGGGCCAACAAGCTGTCATCCGACAGGGCAGGGGATTACGCCGTGCTGGCCGCAAAGCTGGCTCCCCTGTGCGATTTCCTGACCATCAACGTCTCTTCGCCCAATACGCCCGGCCTGCGTGATCTGCAGGGCGAGGCGGCGCTGG
>JANMIB010000491.1:0-7148 GCA_031375605.1 Allobosea sp.
GTCTGTCATCCGGGGTTTAGAGCATGCTGCGAAAAAGTGGCAACGGTTTTTCGCTAAAAGCATGCTCTAAGTTATTATGATCGATCAAGTTATCTGCGTTCAAACGATCCCGCTTGAACGCAGCTTGATCGAGTGCAGCGCGCGCTGCCCGTCCACTTCTCCAAAGGTCTTGCAACAGGCCGAAACACGTGAATGCCGCCTGCGCATTGCTGCACAGACGGCACTTCAGGCAAACCAGCTTGAACGCAGGGTCTCGAAACGCCCGTTCAGGAAGCCAGCAACGCCACGTTGCTGCGGGACAGATCCTGGCGTGCCTTGAGGCTGCCCTTGCCCATCGCAAAACTGATCAGGATCTCGTCGCAGCGATCAGCCTCGCGCACCACCTCGAACGCGATCCGCATCGCGTTTTCCGTCGGACCCTCGCCGATCGACAGCGTCGTGATCAGCCATTGCGCGAGGTCACGGCTGATGATGCCAGTCGGACGACTGGTCCAGACCACGTAATCAACAGTCGTTGCCACCAGAAACTCGACCCAGTTTGCATTCGGCGTGGCGACAGCACGATCAAGAGCCACCAGAACGTCGATGACTTCATGCGAGATGGCGCCATCAGGGAGTATAGTCCGTGCCAAGCGTTGAACATCTGCATCACAGATCTGATGCGTTTCAAGAATCTGCTCGACGAAATCACGAAGATCATTACCAATCATGCTCAACCCCTTGCGACGTTTTCTTGTGCCGCTTGTCCCTGTTTGTGTAATCAACATGGCGGGATCGCGTGCTTAATTGGTTAATTCGCAAATCTGAAATTTTATTCACCTTAAACACTTGGAACCAAACGTGGTTTCATGAGTGTAACCTTTACGATGACTTTACCTTGCGGTTTTGCAAGAACGAACTTGCCAGCCTTTTCGTTTTGGCAAGCCTTCACCATTTCAAGCCGTGAGATGCTTTAAACACGCGGCACCCGTGCCATTGAGATCCCTGGAGATACGACATGACCGGCATTCATCACGTCACCGCCATCGCCAGCGATGCGGCTGGCAACCTTGCCTTCTACCGCGATGTGCTCGGCCTGCGCCTGATCAAGCAGACCGTCAATTTCGATGATCCCGGAACCTATCACCTGTATTTCGGCGATGAAGGCGGCAGCCCTGGCTCGGTCCTGACCTTCTTTCCGCATGCAAACGCTGCTCCCGGCCGTGTCGGCATCGGGCAGGTTGGCGAAACGGTATTCGCGGTTCCCGAAGCCAGCATCGGGGACTGGACGGAGCGCTTCATCGCGCATGGCGTGAGCTTCACAACACCCGAACAGCGTTTTGGCGAAACCGTGCTGCCGTTTCAGGATCGCGACGGCACGCGGCTGGCGCTGGTCGCCCTCCCGGAAGCCAGCGATCTGTCAGCCTGGACAGGAGACGGCGTTGCCATAGAACAGGCCATCCGCGGTATCCGCTCTGTCACCATGTGGGTGTCCACCTCCGATCGCACCGGCGCTGTGCTGACCGGCGCACTCGGCTTTCGAGAATTGGCGCGGGATGGCAACGTCATCCGTTACAGTACGGGCGTTGGCGAGACAGCGCCTGTCATGGGCGGCGCTGTTGACCTGCGTGTCGTGGGTGAATTCCAGCCCGGCAGGATGGGGGCAGGCTCGGTGCACCATGTCGCTTTCAGGGCTGCGAGCGATGCCGTGCAGGCCAGCATGGCGTCAAGACTGGAACAGGAACTCGGCATCCAGAGCACCGAGCAGAAGGATCGCTGCTACTTCCGTTCGATCTATTTCAGGGAACCATCCGGCGTGATTTTCGAGATCGCCACAGATGCGCCCGGCTTCACGACAGACGAAACAGTCGAGGCGCTCGGCTCTTCCCTGCAGTTGCCCGCGTGGCTGGAACCTCGGCGAACGCATATCGCAAGCGTTCTGCCCGCTCTGGAAGCATCCCGCCCGTCGTGACATCATCATGATTGATGGCCTGTATGAGGAACCATGTTTTCCGCGTGCAGCACGAACAGAACAGGGAAGCGCCATGCACACGACATTGAACGGCTATCACATCCAGTTCGAGCCGGGCACGGATGCAAACGCGGTTCCTTTGCTGCTGCTGCATGGCACAGGCGGCGATGAAAGCAGCCTGATAGCGCTTGGCCGTGCCATCTCGCCTGACGCACCGCTTCTTGGCGTGCGCGGAACTGCGGTGGAGGGCACGGTCACGCGGTGGTTCCGGCGCTTTGGCGAAGGCGTCTTGGATCTAGACGATGCAGCACGGCGCGCTGACGAGCTGGCGAACTTCATCGAAATCGCCTGCGCCAAGTTCAGGTTTGCCTCTGTGCCTGTTGCCATCGGCTACTCCAACGGCGCGAACATCTCGTCAGCGCTTCTCATGCGCCGCCCAGAGATGCTGCGTGCGGCGGTCCTCATGCGCGGCATGGACACGACCGGTCCGGTGCCGGGCCTTAAACTTGACGGCAAGCGCATCCTGTTTCTCAACGGTGCGGATGATCCGCTGGCCCCGCCTGAAAGCCGCGCGCACATGGTGGCGAAGATGAGAGCGGCTGGCGCAGAGGTTGCCGAACAGACAACCGGCACCGGTCACGACATCGGCATGGACGATGCCCTTGCCGCGCGGACCTGGCTCAACCTGCCAGCTGCAAAGATCGCTTGAGCGCGGCCGCGATCAACGCGGGCAATTCCGAGACGCTGCGGGCCACCATGTCAGCCCCGGCCCCGACCAGCATGGCAGGTGGCTGGAAGCCCCATGACACCGCGATGGCCGTTGCACCTGCCGCCTTGGCCATCCGCATGTCGTGCACGCTGTCGCCGATCATGACGGTGCGGTGCGGCACCGAGCCGACAACGCCCATGGCCTGAAGGATCATTCCTGGATCAGGCTTTGAAGGCGCGTTGTCAGCGTTTTGAAACGTTACGAAAAGGTCATGCCAGCCATACATCTCGACAATGTAATCAAGCCCGCGCCTGGTCTTGCCCGTGGCGATACCGAGCTTTGTGTCGCCAAGTGACGCCAGCTCCGAAAGCACGGCAGGCACGCCATCGAACAGCGGTTCCTCAAAGCCTGCACTGCCGCGCATGGCGTTGAAGATGCGCTTGTAAGTCTCACTGAGGTGATCCACCGGCACGGCATCGCCAAACAGTTGTCCCAGCGCCAGGTCAAGCGACAGCCCGACCACGCCAAAACCAGCCTCTCGCCCCGGATGCACAAGCCCAAACGCTTCCGCCGTGCGCTCTTGAGCCCCGATGATGATGTTGCCGGAGTCGAGCAGCGTGCCATCGACATCGAACAGGATGAGATCAGTGCTCATGCAGGTTCACTCATCCGGCGCTTCGACGATCGGATCATAAGGACTGGAGTCAAAACCCAGCAGGTTCCAGCTCTGCTTCATGTGGTCCGGCAGGGGTGCGGTCACGTCGATCACGCCTTGCCCGCGCGGATGCGGCAGCACGATGCGCCGTGCCAGCAGGTGCAGCCTGTTCTGGATGCCGCCCGGAATCTCGGCATTGTGCCGGTCGAAATACTTCGGGTCGCCAATGATCGGATGGCCGATATGGGCAGCATGGGCACGCAACTGGTGTGTGCGCCCGGTCACGGGCTTCAGCGACAGCCACGCCACTTTCTGCGCGGCCGTTTCCACCGTCGCATAGTATGTCACGGCATGCTGGGCACCCTCGTCGCCATGCTGTGCCACCTTCATGCGGCTGTCACCATCGACCTGCGCCTCGCGCGCCAGATATGTCGAGATGCGGCCCTGCTTGACGCGGGGAACCAGATACACCAGCGCCCAATAGATTTTCCGCGCAGACCGTGTCCGGAAAGTCTTGGCCAGCGTGGTGGCGGCAAAGCGCGTCTTGGCGATCACGAGGCAGCCCGACGTGTCCTTGTCCAGCCGGTGCACCAGCCGTGGCCGCGTCACCTCATCTTCAGCCAGCGCCATCAGCATGCCATCGACATGGCGCGTGGTGCCGCTTCCGCCCTGTACGGCAAGGCCAGCTGGTTTGTCGTTCACCAGCACGTCGGCGTCTTCATAGAGCGTGATCGATTTGAGGAAGGCGCGCACGTCACCCTCCTTGAACTGCTGGCCGCGTGGGCGCTGCCCATCCGCCACAAGCTTCAGCGGCGGCACGCGCACTTTCTGCCCGGCTTCGATCCGGTCATTGGTGTCCACCCGCTTCATGTCAACGCGCAATTCACCCTTGCGGGCGATGCGCTGGATATGGCTGAACGGCAACTGCGGAAAGCGCGAGATCAAAAAACGATCGACCCGCATCCCTGCCTCGTCATCGGTCACAATCAGGGTCTGCACACCGGTGGAAATGGTTTCGGACGCCTCTGCCTTGGCCTCTGCCTTGGTGCGGACTGGTGCCTCTTCGCGCGGCCTGTAGGCCTGCGGATCGTACCCGCCCTCCTCTTGGCGCGGTGCCCTTGCTTCACGAACACGCGGGCCGACCGAACGGTTGCCGGTTGGCTTGCTCAGTCTGCGGGGCTCGTCATCACTGCCGGACCGGCTGCTGCGCACGGCCTTGGCGCGGCCCACTGCGGTCTTGCGGCCAGCTTCCTTGCGCAGCTCGCGATCTTCGCCGCGCCCACGCCTGTCGCGCCCGCCACTAGCAACAGGACCTCCACGAGGGGGGCTGCCCCCCGTCTTGCCACTTTTTCTCACGAAACTGCCCTCACCAGACCCAGGCCAGCGGCAAGCGCGGCAATCGAAAAAACAACAGATGCCAGCACATATCCGCCAGCCTGGGCCACAGCGCCCCGCTCCCAGAGAAGCATCGCATCAAGCGAAAACGCGGAAAATGTGGTGTAGCCACCAAGGATACCGGTCATCAAAAACAGCCGCACATCCTGCGACCATCCCTCACCCGCGCGCAATGCCAGCCACCCGGCCAAAAGCCCCATGACCAGCGAACCAGACACGTTCACCGCAAACGTCCCCCACGGGAATCCGGCACCGAACCAGCGCAGGCACATGCCATTCATGCCATGCCGCAGTACACCGCCCAGACCCGCGCCAAGAAACACAAGGAGAAATGAGTTCATCGGCTGTCTTTAGAGGCGGATGTCGCCGCTGTCACCTCCGGTATTCAGAGCGCTTCGCACAAGACAATGCCTGGACATTGGGTCCTGATCCGGAGCGTTCCGCATATGTGTCATTCCGCGCAAGGTTCTGCGATTTCGTTGCCGTGCCCTGTCAAAATGGCAAGTTGCGTCACATACTCAGAATCAAAGAAGTCGGGGCGATCCACAACATGATCAAGATTTTTGCTGCCATGGCACTCGCCATGCTGTGCGCCAACTGTGCCACTGTGACTCGCGGTACAACCAGCCAAGTCCAAATATACTCCGATCCACCCGGTGCAGATGTTGCAACTTCGCTCGGACACCGCTGCACAACACCGTGCACACTCACAATTGACCGCAAGTCTGAATTCACGGTGAGCATGTCAAAAGCCGGTTTTAAGCCGGTACAAATTCCTGTTCGTGCTCAGGTTGCAGGCGCGGGAGCCGCCGGTTTTGCTGGCAATATCATCCTCGGTGGTGTGGTTGGAATGGTCGCTGATGCTGCCACCGGCGCGACACTCGAGCACGTCCCCAATCCTGTTTCATCGACGCTGGAAGCAATTATGCCAGCTACCAGAGGCAACAGACGCGGAAAACCGCCCGAACCCCGCGCTGTCACAAAACCACAGTCCGAGCTTCCGCCCATCCCTGAAGCTCCAGAGCCGTTGGTGCCCGCAGCACAGCCTGTATCATGACACTCCCCGCTCCGCTCTCAGCTTCGCCCACCAGTCCAGCCGCTTCCTGATCTCGCGTTCAAAGCCGCGGTCCGGGGGATCATAGAACTGCTGCCTCCCCAGCTTTTCCGGCCAGTAATCCTGGCCTGAGAACGCGTCCGGCTCATCATGGTCATAGGCATAGCTTGCGCCATAGCCTTCCTGTTTCATCAGTTTGGTCGGGGCGTTGAGAATGGGCTTGGGCGGCATCAGCGAACCGGCCTCCTTGGCTGTTCTCACCGCTGCCTTGTAGGCACGGTAGGCTGCATTCGATTTGGGCGCGGTGGCGAGGTAGATCACGCAATTGGCCAGCGCCAGCTCTCCCTCGGGGGAACCAAGCTGTTCGAAAGCGTCTGCAGCAGCACGGGCATGGACCAGTGCCTGCGGATCAGCCAGGCCAATGTCCTCGACCGCCATCCTCACCAGCCGCCGCGCGAGGAAACGGGGATCTTCCCCGGCATCGAGCATGCGTGCGAAGTAATAGAGCGCCGCATCAGGATCGGAGCCGCGCACAGTCTTGTGCAGCGCTGAAATCAGGTTGTAGTGGCCGTCAGCTGCCTTGTCGTAGATCGGTGCGCGGCGTTGCAAGGCTTCGCCAAGCGCGGCCTCGTCCATCACCTCACCTGTCCGGGCCGCGCGCCAGAGTTCTTCGGCAAGCGTGAGCGCCGCACGTCCATCGCCATCTGCAAAGGCCACGAAGGCGGCACGTGCGCCTTCGGTCAGCGGCAACTCTCGCCCTTCCATAACTTCGGCGCGGACCAGAAGCGCGGCAATGGCAGCCTCGTCCAGCGCGCGGAACACCATGACACGGGCGCGGGACAGCAGCGCTGCGTTGAGCGCGAATGAGGGGTTTTCGGTGGTCGCGCCGATCAGCGTGATCGTGCCGTCCTCCATGACGGGCAGGAAAGCATCAAGCTGGGCCTTGTTGAAACGATGGATTTCATCGACGAACAGCAGCGTGCCCCGCCCTTGCAGGCGGCGGGCGCGGGCCATTTCGAACACCTTCTTGAGTTCGGCCACGCCCGAAAAAATCGCGCTGATCTGCTCGAACACCAGTTCGGTTTCGCCAGCCAAGAGACGCGCCACTGTGGTCTTGCCGGTTCCGGGCGGCCCCCAGAAAATCAGGCTGCCGATCGAACCGGACTGCAACAGCCGCGTCAGCGCTCCGTCAGGCCCAACAAGATGATCCTGCCCGGCCACGTCGGACAGCAGCGCAGGCCGCAGCCTGTCTGCCAGCGGGCGCGGCCCTGCCTTGTCCAGCCCGGAAGCCGAGAACAGGTCGCTCACCCGCGCACGACCGTGGTGAACACCTGCCCCTTACGGTTGAGGGTGATTTCCCAGCCCCTCGAACGGTCCCGTGTCA
>JANMIB010000531.1:0-1958 GCA_031375605.1 Allobosea sp.
AGGAAGATCGCTTCCATCACGCCGACACCGCCCGGCACCTGGCTGATCAGCCCCGCCGAGAATGACAGAAGGAACGCGCCCAGCACCAGCACGAAGCCGGGATGACTCTCAGCCGGCAGCGCGAAATAGATGATGCCGGCAGCGCCAAGGATCTCGATGGGGGCGATGAGGGTCTGGATGCCGACGACGAATGGCTTTGGGTAGGCGATCTCGGCGGATTTGATCTTGAGCGTCGGCAGGCGCAGCAGCGAGCTGACCATGTAGGCCATGCAGGCCAGCAGCAGGACGATGCCGATCACCCGCGCGGTATCGCTTGAAACCTGAAACCAGGGTGACAGGCTGGCCATGGGTTTCAGAAGCTCTGGCGTGGCGATCAGCGCGAAGCCCAGCATCAGCGCCGTGGCATAAAAGAAGGTGAGCGAGCAGATCGCGACGAGGATGGCGACCTCAGGGCCGGTCAGTCCCTTGGCGGTGTAGGCCCGGTAGCGGACAGCGCCGCCGGAAAGGACGCTGGCTCCGATGTTGTGCGCCAGCGCGTAGGTCACGAAAGCGGTGGTGGCGATGTAGGGGAAGCCGATGCCCCTGTCCTTCTTCAGGTGTATCAGAGCCAGTTTGTCATACCAGCCGAGCGCCAGATAGGCGACCACGGCCGACAACCCTGCAAGCGCGAAGCCCTCGGGCGGGATGGCCGCGATCCTGGCTCCGATCACCCGCGCGATCGTGCCGATGTTGGCAAAGACATCGCCCTGGTCGAGCGTTGCCTTGATCAGCGGATTGGTGGCGGCCTCGGCCTTCAGCTTGAGATAGAGCAAGCGCACCGACCAGATGACGGCGGCAATGCCGATGGCTGGCCAGATGAAATCCTTGAGGCGTGAAAACATGCTTGGGTGGCCATTCTTCCTGCTTTGCAGGCCCTTGCCGATGCAACAATATGCATCCTATTGAGAACGGTGTGATGTGTCATGTCACGAACATGCTTTGGAATGTCACTGTGATCAACAACCCGCCGCCTCTTCTGAACCTTGATGGGTACACGGATGTTCCGCCGGGCAAGATGGCCACGGTCGTGACCTATCTTGAAACGCTGGCGCGCCCTCCGCTCAGGGCTGATCCGCCCGGATCAATGGGACTGGCGCTGGACCTGATGTCTGTTGAACAGATCGAGCGCTATCTCGCGATCTATCGCACGCTCGGGGACCGCTGGATGTGGTTCAGCCGGCTCGTGATGGAGCGGGCCGATCTTGCCGGCATCCTCAGCCATCCGGACAATGTCACCTATGCCGTGCAGCGCACCGGCATGGATTGCGGCCTGCTCGAGCTGGATTTTCGCGAGACTGGTTCCTGCGAGATTGCGTTCTTTGGGCTTTTCGACAGCCAGGTCGGCACTGGGGCAGGGCGCTGGCTCATGAACCGGGCGCTGGAGCTGGCCTTCAGGCCGGGCATCGGGCGCGTGTGGGTGCACACCTGCCATTTCGACCACCCGGCGGCCCCTGATTTTTACAGGCGTTCGGGTTTCAAGGCCTGCAAGACGGCCATTGAGGTCTGCGACGACCCGCGCCTTAACGGCAAAATGCGGCGCGAGGCTGCGCCGCATGTGGTGATGCTCGGGTAGGTTTTAGCGTCAGGCCCTGGTCATCCGAAGACCAATCGCGTCCATCGAGGCCTGGTCGCGTGCGGTCTGCACGGCCCGCTCGGCGGTCTTTTCGCGATCATCGAGGATTTCGACCTTCTTCATCTCCTCGAACGCTTCGGCGAGGGCGGCTTTCGCCTCGTCGAGCTGGCCGCGCAGGTTGTCCGCCGATTGCTGCAGGTTGTCGCGCCTCGTCTTGGCGGCTTTTGCATAGGTCGGGTAGGCAAAGTGGGCGGTGTCGTTGATACCCGAACGGGCTTCCTCGGCCTTGATCTCGCGATCAAGCTCGTTGGCCATGCGTTCAAAATCGGCAATCATCATCTCGATC
>JANMIB010000067.1:0-4891 GCA_031375605.1 Allobosea sp.
CGATACAGAAAGGTCACGCTTCCATGTCCACAATGGCTGTTCAGGCTGCGCCGTCGGCGGCAGTGGCGCATCAGAACGCGCAGGTCCGGATCGGGGTGAAGAACCTCGATTTCTACTATGGTGCCTTCCATGCCCTCAAGAGCATCAACATCAACTTTGGAGACCGGGAGGTCACGGCGCTGATCGGGCCGTCCGGCTGCGGCAAGTCAACCTTGCTCAGGGTGTTCAACCGGATTTACAGCCTTTATCCGGAGCAGCGCGCCACGGGCGAAGTGATGCTCGACGGGCGCAATGTGATCTCGAACAATGTCGACATCAACGAGCTGCGCGCCCGCATCGGCATGGTCTTCCAGAAGCCGACGCCGTTTCCCATGTCGATCTATGACAACTGCGCCTTTGGCATGCGGCTTTACGAGAAACTCTCGAAATCCGAGCTTGACGACCGTGTCGAGCAGGCCTTGCGGAAGGCTGCCCTGTGGGACGAGGTCAAGGACAAGCTCAAGCAGTCCGGCATGGGTCTTTCCGGCGGCCAGCAGCAGCGCATGTGCATTGCCCGCACCATTGCCCAGCAACCCGACGTGATCCTCTTCGACGAACCGACTTCTGCGCTGGACCCGATCTCGACCGGCAAGATCGAGGAACTGATCGAGCAGTTGAGAGCGGATTTCACGATTCTGATCGTCACGCACAACATGCAGCAGGCCGCGCGCATCTCGCAGTACACCGCGTTCATGTATCTTGGCGAGCTGATCGAGTTCGGCCCGACCACGAAGATCTTCATGGACCCCGAGCAGAAACGAACGCTCGATTATGTCACGGGCCGTTTCGGCTGATGCTGCCCAGCTTGTGCCAAGTCCGTAGGTTTGATCATTTCAGAGGGACAACACGTCCATGAGCGACCATATTTCCAAGACGTTCGACCAGGAGCTTGACCTGCTCCGCCGCCTCGTTGCCGAGATGGGGGGCCTCAGCGAGCGCATGCTGTCCGACGCCACCATCGCTCTCATGCGCGAGGACACCAAGCGGGCACAGGCCGTGATCGCCATGGACCCGAAGCTGGACGAGTTGCAGCGCAAGATCGAGGAAAACTCGGTGATGATGCTGATGCGCCGCCAGCCGGTGGCCAACGACCTGCGCGAGGTCATGGCGTCGATCCGCATCGCCAACGATCTGGAGCGGATCGGCGATCTGGCCAAGAATGTCGCCAAGCGTTCGCTGAAAGTGCAGGGCCATCTGCAGAGCGGCCGTGCCATGAGCGGTGTGGAGGCCCTCAGCCGGTTGGCGCAAGGCCAGCTCAAGGATGTGCTCGACGCCTATTCGCAATCCAACGAGAAGGGGGCGATCGACGTCTGGACACGTGATGGCCAGATCGATGCTCTGGAAAACTCGCTGTTTCGCGAATTGCTGACCTACATGATGGAAGATCCGCGCAACATCACCTTCTGCACGCACCTTCTGTTTTGCGCCAAGAACATCGAACGTCTCGGGGACCACACCACCAATATCGCCGAGACGGTGCATTATCTGGTGACCGGCCGCAACCTGCCGAACGACCGGCCCAAGGGCGAGTCGCCCTCTGACACAGCGACCTGAGGCGGGTGGCCATGTCAGCCCACATCCTGATCGTCGAGGATGAAGAGCCGCTCAGCCTGTTGCTGCGCTATAACCTCGAGGCGGAAGGCTACCGTGTCGATGTCTGCGCGCGGGGTGATGATGCGGAACTGAAACTGCGCGAGGAAGCGCCGGACCTTCTGCTGCTGGACTGGATGCTGCCGGGTCTGTCGGGCATCGAGTTGTGCCGCCGCCTGCGCCAGCGCCGTGAGACCGAAGCGCTGCCAGTCATCATGCTGACAGCGCGCGGCGAAGAAACCGAGCGCGTGCGCGGGCTCTCGATCGGTGCCGATGACTATGTGGTCAAGCCGTTTTCGGTGCCCGAACTTCTGGCGCGGGTGCGTGCCTTGCTCAGGCGCGTCAATCCCGAGCGTATCGCCGATGAACTGGGCGCTGGCGACATCAGGCTTGATCGCAACACGCGCCGTGTCTGGCGTTCAGGCGGAGAGCTTCACCTCGGCCCGACCGAGTTCAGGCTTCTGGAGTTCTTCATGGAGAAACCAGGCCGGGTCTACACGCGAGGGCAGTTGCTGGATGCCGTCTGGGGCCGCGATGCCGAGATCGACGAACGCACCGTGGATGTGCATGTCGGTCGTTTGCGCAAGGCCCTGTCCGGCGGCGATGGCCGTGACCCGATCAGGACAGTGCGCGGAGCGGGCTATTCGCTTGACGAGAATTTCGCGCGAGCCTGAACCGGCTCGTCTCAGGTGGATGTGTTCAGAGCATTGCGCACAAAAGCGGTTACCGGTTTTGTGAATCCGCAATGCTCTAAGTTATGATGATCTACCCGCGCTGGGCCTGAACACGACGCTCCTGCTCGCGGCGGCGGTCACCGGCAGGCTGATAGGCGATGCGGCAATGATAGCTGCAATACGGCACGCCTGAATCGGTCTTGAGGCCACAGAACCTGAAATCGGCATGGGTCGGATCGCCCATGGGCCAGCGGCACATGCTGTCCTTGAGTTCCATGATGGTGACACGCTCCGAGAACGGCACCACCACGTTTGGATCGAGCACTTCCGCGCGGGGCTCGGGGCGTGGTTCAGGTGCTGTCCGCACCAGGGGGGCAAGAGCGGTGTTGCCGCGTGCAGGCGGCGCACTGTTGAAACCGCCTGGCGCACGGATGACTGCGGGCTTGCGGGGCCGCGCCAGACCGGCAGAGGATGAAGGGGTCTTTGCACGCCCTGACATGCCAAGGCGATGGACCTTGCCGATCACGGCATTTCGCGTGACGCCACCAAGCTCGCCTGCAATCTGGCTGGCACTGAGCCCATCATTCCAGAGCTTCTTGAGAAGCTCGACGCGGTCCTCAGTCCAGGTTGCTACATCAGACATGCCGTTTCCTTCACCTGTTGCGCGCCGCAGCCCCATGGCCTGCAACGTCAGTCCCCGCGAGATGGGCGGTCAGACGAATCCGGTCAGCTTCGCTGGCCACATGGCTTGGCCAACGTCGGCGCTGTGCCGATCCTGTTCTGAGTTGCCGCACGACATGTCGTGGTTGACGAAAAGACACATACAAGATGCCGTGACTCTTCGACAAGAGTCCGAACCGGGAACAATGAATTTTCAACAGGCGATTCGCACCATGGGGCTGTTTTGTGTGATGGCGGGCATCCCGCGGCGCAGATCTCGCGGTCACGCAAGGCCCGGTACCACAGTGCCAACCGATGACATCGTCCGGATGCGCCAGATCATGCCGTTTTCAGATGGTCATGTCTGAAAACGTCAGGCTCAGTCTGCGTTTCGCTTGAGATGGGTTGCATAGACAAAGCGATCAGCAGGGTGCCAGTTGATCGACGTCAGCACCGTGTCGCCCTTGCTGTCGGAGTAACGGCGGCGAAAGCGCATGCCGATGGCGCCGTGCTTGGTGCCAAGCACCTTGACGGTGGCTGCGGAGAGCTGGTCGGCGCTGATTTCCTGCTGGACATCGACGATCTGGATACCCCAGCGCTGTTCGATATGCGCGAAAACAGGCCCTTTGAGGGTTGCAAGGTCATCTGCCACCCCTGCATATCGCTCCGCCACAAAGACGGTGACGGTGCAGATCGGCTGACCCAGTTCATCTTGCCTTACGCCTTCGATCCGGAGCCAGCGGCTGTTCTCGGATGCCCCGGCAAGAACAGCTTCCTTGGCCGAGATGGCCACGACACTCGCGGCTTTGACCACAAGGCGCGTGTCGACCGCGTACTGGAACAGCTCATCCACCGAACGGGCGCTCTGAACGAAAATTCGCGGCGGCTGGTTCGAGATGACGATCGTGCCAGCGCCTTGGCGGCGGGCCACCAGCCCTGTGTCGGACAGCCTGCGCAAGGCCTCGCGCACGGTGTAGCGGCTGACCTTGAACTGCGCGCACAACTCCGTTTCTGGTGGCAGCAACTGTCCGATGGGCTGCTCACCGGACATGATGGCGTCCCGCAAGACCTGTTCGATCTGTGCATAGAGCGGTTTTTGCCCGTCTGTTGCCTGGATCGTCTGCTTGCTCATTCTTGTGTGCCGCCCGCGTCAGGTGATGTTCAATCGTCAGATCAGTACCGATGAGCTGACGCTTTGCAACAGGAGGCTGGCTGGCACAAGTCCGGATGCAAGGGCCTTACAAGGCAGATACGGGTGCAGGTGCGGGTTGATCACGCATCGGTCCGATCACGCCTGCCGCCACCAGTGCGGCAATCTGGTCCGGGCCAAGACCCAGGATTCCCTCATAGACCTCGCGATTGTGCTGGCCCAGATCAGGCGCGCTGGCGACGATGGCACCGGGTGTCTGCGACAGTTTCGGCGCGACATTCTGCATGCTGAGTTCGCCAAAGCGCGGATGCAGAACCTTGACGATGGCTTCGCGCGCCTTGAAGTGTGCATCCGCCAGCATTTCAGGGGCGCGGTAGATGTCGCCGCGCGGCACGCCATGCTTGTCAAGCAGGAGCCCGAGGGGTTCTGCGTCCAGTTCCGATGTCCACACGCCGATCAGGTCGTCGAGTTCCTTCTGGGTCTCGCCGCGCGCCCCGTGCGTTGCATAGCGCGGATTGTTGGCCAGTTCCGGCTGGCCCATGGCGTCCGCAAGCCTGCGGAACACGCTGTCCTGGTTGGCGGCGATCAGCACCATGCGCCCGTCGCGCGTGGGATAGACATTGGACGGTGCGACGTTCGGCAGGATCGCGCCCGTCCGCTCACGCACGAAACCGGCCTTGTCATATTCGGTGACGAGCGATTCCATGATGGCCAGAACCGCCTCGTAGATCGCTGAATCGACAACTTGCCCATGCCCTGTGCGCTGGAGTGAATGCAG
>JANMIB010000047.1:0-1962 GCA_031375605.1 Allobosea sp.
TCGCTGTGATCGGTCGCGTTGGTCAATTCAACGGCACAGCTGACCAGCGAGAGTTTCAGGTACCCTTTCCAGGCAGGACGCGGGGCCATCAGTGGACTCCATAGGGTTGCGGTGCGAGCGATGGGGCACGCGACTTCCGGACCACTTTCCTGAGCTGGTCGTGAAATTCGGCAGACCACATTTGGTTTTTGTCAGTCAGAATCGGAGCGGCCTGAGGGTTGGAGGCAACCCATTCCTCAGCTGCTGAAGGGTCATCGAACAAGGCGCGATCCACGATCAGGACGGCACAGCTGAAGCCATCTTGCATCAGCCAATCCGCCGCCTCCGGGCCGTCGACACATATGTAATTCAGGAGGGTGCAGTCCGAGAGCACCGTTTCGAGGCGGCTGCCACAAAGCTCGTTTCCAACGATAAGGATATTCGAACTCATTGGATCTGCCTCATCAATCTTGGCTCATCGATCATGCCGCCGCACGCGCTAGCGGAACTCGCTCACCTGGTGGCGCACGGAACAACGTTGTGCCGCCTGTTAAGTTCCATGCTTCGAATTCCGGGACAACACGCGGAACCTATTGCTGATTTTCGCGTTTGTTCTTCGTTCAAAGTCCAAGAATGTTTCCCGAACCGGCGCCAAGCGGCAGCTTGCGGGTGTGATGGTTACGGAGTGCCAATGTCGGGCCAACGCCACCTGTTGTCTCTGGTGTTGCCAGTCTCTCTGGCGATTTTGTGCGCGGTGATCGCCGTCAGCTATTGGGTGTCATCCCCACGGACCGTGGTCATTGGGATCGTGGACAACGCGTCCAACGACACCGCATTTCTGAAAGCCTTCGCGGCGCATGTCCGGCCCGAACGCCATCACATCCTCGTGCGTCTGAAACCCTTTTCGCAAGCTGCCGACCTCCGGGCGGCATTTCGGAATGGCGAGATCGATGTCGCCGCGTTCGCGAGCACCGAAACGTTGCCGGAGGTGGCGGAAACCGTCGTCGTGCTCGAGCGCACCCGCTTATACCTGCTGAGGCTGTCGTCCTCCGAAGCTTCCGCCAAAACCAATGGTGGTACCACGGCACTGGCTGCGGAAACGGAAGCTGCAACCCGTCAGGGGCACCTGGTCCTCGCGGCAATTGCGGGGAGGGACGATGCCCCGGTCGAGGTCATGTCTGTTCGAGCCGCAGCGCGTGCATTGCAGACCGGGCAAATCGCAGCGGTCGCGATCGCGGCGTCCGACCCGACCGCGATCATGCGGCAGTTCGCGGCGGCGCTATCTCCGGCGCAGCGCGACAAGCTCACGTTGCTGCCAATGCCAAGGCCGGATGAACTGCAGCGTCAGGCATCGGGTGTCGAACCCATCGCGGCAAAGGTGGGCTCCCTGTGGTCCAGCCCGGTGCTGCCGGATGAAGAAATCGAGATCGCGAGCGTTACGACCCGGCTTATGGCGCGAGCGGCGGTGCCAGAAGAGGTGGTGGGGCTTGTGGCGCGCGCCATCCTCGGCTCGCAACGCCGGCTGTCGCTGACTGTGCCGACCGCGAGCAGGATCGAGCCGCCGCCGGTCGACCGTGCATCCGTCATCCCGACGCATGCCGGCGCATTGGCTTATCTGGAAGGCAATGAGAGCACGTTCATCGACCGGTTCGGCGACTGGATCTATCTCGGGCTGTTTGGCGCAAGTGGGCTGGGCTCGATTTTTGCCGGTTTGGTCGGGTGGCGGAATGCCATGCAGCGCCGCGCTGATGTTCAGCGACTGCAAGCGCTGCAGAAGCTGATCACCGAGTGCCGGACGGTCGAGACCACAGCCAAACTGGAACTTCTGCACGCACGCTATGCGCAACTGATGGATGGCGTCGTTGGCGCAGCCACACGGCTGGAGATCAACCAGACGGACTTCCTCGCCTTCATGATGGCCAACACCCTTTACTTGACCACCCATGCCGCCCGGTCTGCAAGCCTGTCCGGCGTGCCCCTGTT
>JANMIB010000074.1:0-3925 GCA_031375605.1 Allobosea sp.
GTATTCGTCCTTGGACTTGTTGGCCATGACCCAGAGCGATGCACCGCCGACGAGCGAGTTGTGGCAGGTGAATCCCTCGTAGACCGGGATCATCGCGACCGACCAGTCGAGCCCCTCGCGGGCGGTCGGCCCGACCACACCGTGGTTGGCGATGGATGAGACCATTGAGGCGCAAGTGCCATCGGAAAAGGCTTGCACGATGGTTTTGCCGGTCTGTGCGGTCTGGACACGGGCGAGACCCTCGTCCTGCCACTTCTTGAGGTTCGCAACATGGCGCGGGAACAAGCCTTGGTTGATCACCAATTCTGCGCCAAGGCCATCATAGCCGTTGCCCATCGTGGCGATCGGCTGGTTGTGGATGGCGGAGAGCTGCTCCATCGACTGCCATGTGTCCATGTCGAAGGCCATGGCGCAATTGCTGCCAGCGGCCTTCAAGGCGCGCATGTCACGCTCGTACTGTTCCCACGTGGCTGGTGCTTCCGTGCGGCCAATCTTGGCCCACTCGGCGCGGTTCCAGTACATTACGGCGGTGGAGGAGTTGTAGGGGAAGGACCACATCTCGCCCTTTGAGGTGGCATAATAGGACCGGATACCTGGAAAATAGTCGTTCCAGTCGATCTTCATCTTGAAGTCCTTAGCAAACTGGACCGCATTGTAGGTCGCCTGCGACAGCATGAAGTTGACGGTGCCCGCATCATAGATTTGCACGATTGTCGGATGCTGGCGGGCGCGGAAGGCTGCGATGGTGTTCTGCTCGGCGCGGTCATAGCCGCCCTGTCCGACGCAGACGGCCTCGAACTTTGTCTGCGAGTCGTTAAAGCGCTTGCAGTGCTCGGCCATGATCTCGCCGAGTTGGCCGGTCAGGCCATACCAGTAGTCGAACTTGACGCGCGGTGCCTGTGCCTGCGCGGCACCAATGGTGGCCGCCAGCGCAAGCGCCGCGATGCTGAGTAGACGTTTTGCCATGGGATAATCCTCGTCCGCCGACGGCGTCTGCCGGGCTTTGGATTGGATTAGCGTCACTGCATGACAGCAGCGTTGAGGTTTTATGGCAGTTTTGATTCCGTGCCGTTTATCGCTGAGGCAAAAACCGTCAATCCGCGTCAAACCATCATCATGGTCGTGCGGTTGCGATCCTCAAGCCGGCTATGGTCATGCCTCCGTCATATCGCTGTGAACGGATGAGGTTGCCGAGTTTCGGCACGGTCACGTCCACACACGCAAACGACAAGACAGGTTATCATGATTGCCCCTTATACTTTGCCCGTTCTCGGCGCAGCTCTTCCGCTCGCCGGTGTCCGCCTGCACCGCGAATGGATCCTTGAAAAGCAGCGTGACCTTGAAATCCAGGATTTCTGCTATGCCGACCTGCTCGACGGCGACTGGCAGGGCGTTGTTGCGCAGTACAAGAAGGCGCTCGATGGTTACGCCGGCCGTCTCGGAATCCACGGCCCATTCTGGGGCTTTACAATTGCCTCGATGGATAGCGAAATCCGCGCCGTGGTGGCAAAGCGCATGATGCAGGGGCTCGATGTTTGCGCCGCGCTGGGTGCCAGCCAGATGGTGGTCCACTCGCCTTACACCACCTGGGACTACAACAATCTCGACAACAATCCCGGCAGCCGCCAGAGCGTCATCGAGCGGGTACACGCCACCATAGGTCCAGCAGTGAAACGCGCCGAGGACATGGGTTGCGTGCTGGTGATCGAGAACATCGAGGACGTCGACACCCATATCCGCGTCGACCTGGCGAAATCCTTCGACAGCCCGGCGGTTCGCGTTTCGATTGATACTGGCCACGCCAATTATGCGCACGGTTCGACGGGTGCCCCGCCTGTCGATTATTACGTGCATGCCGCAGGAGATATGCTGCACCACGTTCATTTGCAGGACACGGATGGCCACGCTGACAGGCACTGGAATCCGGGCGAAGGCAATATCCCTTGGCATGCGGTGTTTCGCGCGCTCGGTCGCCTCGGCAGCAACCCGCGCCTGATCCTGGAAGTGCGCGACAAGGAGACCCTGCGCGCCGGGGCAGATCATTTAATCGCACTCGGATTAGCCCAGTAGTGAAGAGCTGAGATCGGGCTGGTCACAGGCCAGATATGCCAAAACCAGCCTGCCACAACCTTGAGACGAGACAATGCAGACAGCATCTAAAGTGGTCATTGTGGTCTTCGACGGGCTCAGGCCCGACATGGTCACACAGGCGCGGATGCCAAGCCTGGCGGAATTCGCAGGCGAAAGTCTGTGGTTCCGGCAGGCACGCTCGGTGTTCCCGTCGATGACACGGGTGGCAACCTCGTCGATCTCGACGGGAGCACCGCCCGCGCTGCACGGGATTGTCGGCAACAGTTTTTACTATCCCAAGGTAACGCGTGATTTCGTTCTGGATACTTCGCTGGCCGAAGATTTGGCGCTCGCTGAAAGCCGTCTTGGCGGGCCATTGATCGCAGCCGAAACGTTTGGCGACCGGCTGGCCGCCCATGGCAAGCATTTTGCGGTGGTACATTCAGGTTCAGCAGGCTCCACTTACGCGATCAACCCGCGCGCGGCGGCCAATGGTCATTGGACCTTTTCAGTGATGGGACACGGCTGCACCCGAACGCCAAATGCGGTGGACGAGGTTATCGCCCGCTTCGGCCCGTTGCCGCCCCGCAACCTACCGCGTTTCGAGGAAACCAAATACGTCACCCGCGTTTTCATCGAGCATGTGCTCCATGAGATGGACCCGGATGTGGCGCTGATCTGGTTCAATGAGCCTGACACATCGTTTCACTACAAATTCCTCTCCTCTGAAGACACGGACGCGGTCATGACATCGGTGGATGCTGCTTTCGGGCGCATTCTGGCTGCCATCAAGACGCGGCCTGATGCGGACGATATTGCCATCATCGTTGCGTCCGATCACGGGCATATCTCCAGTTCCGGTGTCGCTGATATTGCCACCTTGCTGACAGAGGCGGGCCACAAGGCGGCCCGCGCCTCTGACCGTCAGATCAATGGTGCCGCGATCACCGTCACCGGCGGCAACATGGGTGAAATCCGGATGGTCGATGGCGACATGCAGCGCCGTGATCAGATTGCGCGCTGGCTGATGCAGCGGGACGAGATCGGCATGGTGTTCACCCCGTCCGATGACCCGGTGCGCGGTGCTGTCGAGGGCACGTTCTCGCTCGGGCTGGTCGGCCTGGATCATGCGCGCCAGCCTGAATTGGTCTATGTCCTGCGTTCGGGGACCGAACCCGATGCCCATGGGCTACCGGGCCTTGGACTGATCACAGGGGGTGTTCCCATCGGCGGTGGCATGCATGGCGGGCTCAACCAGCACGAACTCAATACGGTGCTCATTCTTGGTGGAGCTGCGCGCGGCGATGCGGCACAAGTGAACCAAGCGCCGTGTGGCATCATCGACATCGCACCGACTGTGCTGGACCTTCTCGGGCTGTCTTCGCCTGAGAGCATGCGCGGAGCGAGCCTTATAATCCCTGATGTCCGCAGTCATGCGCCAGCTACCGAATTGTTTGAAGCTGGCTCTGGCGCATTTCGCCAGCGTCTGAGCCTTGCGCGGCGCGATGATCATCTGTTCCCGGTTCATGGCGGACGAATCGTCTGATTGTCCTCGAAGAACTCGGTGCAGAGAGGCAAAAGCCCCGAGAACGATTTATTCGTCTTCTTGAAAACCGTCATCGTGGTGTCAAATCACCCCACTAGCTTGTCATCACAAGTATTGGGTAGGGATAACGCTGCGATGGTGAAGCAATTTTTTCTTCGTTCAATTATTGAATTTTCTACGAAGATTTCCGGATTGTTTGCAGCATTGATTGTATCACTTGCTTTGCTCAGCAGCACCACCGTACATGCTGAACCCGTTCGTGGCGCAGGCTCAACGTTTGCTGCGCCGATCATCCAGAAATGGTCGCAG
>JANMIB010000080.1:0-15746 GCA_031375605.1 Allobosea sp.
GCTGCAATCGGTGGCCGGCATCACCGACAAGCTTAATCGCGCGGCTGACCAGGTCGAGGGCGTGCTGAAGGGTGCACAGGCCTTCCTTGGCTCTGCCGCTGGCGGAGAAGGGCAAGGCGCTTTCGGTGACGTCGGAGCCGCAGCCCGGTCCATACGGATCCTTGCCGACAACCTCGACAAGCGCACGGCAGAGATCACGACAGGCATCAGCCGCTTCACCGGGCCGGGCCTGCGTGACATCGAGGCATTGGCCACGGACGGACGGCGCACGCTGAACGATCTCAACCGCACATTGCGCAGCTTCGAGCGCAACCCGCAGCAACTGATCTTTGGCGGTCGTCCCGCCATTCCGGACTATAATGGTCGCCGCTAGGTTCATGCCCCACATGCCGTTCTCCACCCGATGCTTTCGCTCTCCCCGAACGCCTGTGCGTGCCAGGGCAACGTGGGTCTTGTTGCTGGGAGCCATTGTGTCAGCCTGCAGCGGAAGCCCGCAGCGCACGACATTCGACCTGACAGCGCCCGGCGATGTAGGCCGCGCCTCCGGCTCCCGCTCGCAACTGGTGATCAATGAACCCACAGCCGTGCAGGCGCTGGATTCCGACCGCATCCTTGTGCGCGAAGGCGGAGCCTTGTCATATCTGCCGGATGGCCAATGGGCAGACCGGCTCCCCAAGCTTTTCCAGGTCCGGTTGATCCAGACATTCGAGAATGCCTCGCGGCTTGGCCAGGTCGGACGTCCCGGAGATCGTGTCGTGGCCGATCTGGCGCTCAATGCCGACATCCGCAGCTTTGGCATCGACACCGAAACGTCGCAGGCCCTGGTCGAGGTCACGGTTCGCGTGGTCAGCGACCGGACGGGGCGCGTGGCTTCAGCAAAAGGCTTTTCGGCCCGCGTGCCAGTTGCGTCAATCACTGGTGCCAGCGCAGCCGCGGCCCTAGACCAGGCCATGTCGCAAGTGCTGCGCGACATCGTACGCTGGGGTGGCGGCAAGTAAGGTCATCGTTGCAATAGTCTTGTGTCGTAGGGGACCGTCAGCACGTCTGTGATCCTGCACTGCCTTGCCTCTGCGTGACGTGGATTCAACAAAACATTGCTGCTGACCGGAATGATGGCGGACGGCACGATCATGAGCGCCACACGTCCGCGATCAATCCAATCATTCCCGAACATGCGCGTGCTTGTCGTGTTGTTCAGTTCCATGAGGGGAAACGTCTGGCTGGCATCAAGACACGACACGCCATCTGGAACATCCACACGCAGCAACTGATAATTTGCGGGCAAGTCGACTGGATCAAGTTCAAGATGCACAAGCGTTTCGAGCAAAGCACCTTCTGGCGATGAAGCCATGTAGACAATGGGCCTCGGCTTTTCATGCCAACGCCCAGACACCAACAGCCCGCCAGTGCCCGTCAGATCTGCATGGTTGCTAATACGCCAACAAATCACGCAAATATGCCGTGATCGATCTGACCGAGAAGTTCCTCGACCGCCTTCGTGCCCAAATCGGTGCGCAGCATCTGCAGCGGTGTCTGACCATTGAACCGGCTCAGCGGGCGTCTGAGCCATCTGTCGGCCTTGTCCGGCGCACCAAAGGTCTTGTCTGCCAGATTTGCGATCCTGCTCAATCGCAGTGCTTTGTCTGTTTCATCCACGTTCAACGGCTCGTCATCGGCAACTCTGCGAGCATAAGTTCGCGGCGCGATCACCGTCACCCCAAGTTCAATGGGCGTGAACCGTCTTTTGAACATTGCGCCAAAGATCAATGTGCTCAATCGCGGTAATGCACCGGAATGGACGACATCAATGGCCGACTGTTCCAGCTCAATCCATGGACGGGCGTGCCCTCCAAGCACAACCGTCCGAATTTCCGGCCTGTCTGCTGTTTTTTCTGCCATTTTGTTTATCATACTGACATTATGGCACTTCAGGCATTGTCCAGCAAGCAAACAAAAAGGCCGCCATGTCTGGCGGCCTTTTTCACATCGCATGCTGATTGAAAGTTCACTCGAAACGTCCGCTGGCATGGGCCAGCATGGTGTAGACCTTGCCAGTCTCGGAGGTGAGATAGGTGTTGGCGACGCTCTGCTCGCGGCCACCATCACTGGCCTCCTCGAGCAGGCGCTCGAACTCTTCGATGTAGCGGTCCACTGTCTGCTTGAACTCGTCATCGCGGCGGTACTTGCGGCGGATTTCGTCAAAGGTCTGCTGGCCCTGCAAGGTGTAAAGCCGCCGCGTGAACACGTTGCGCTCGCCGCGCTTGTAACGATCCCACAGCTCCACCGCAGCATCATGATCGATCATCCTGGCAATATCGACCGAGAGTGAATCGAGCTTCTCGAGCGGCGGCAAGGATGCCTTCGCCATCGGTTTTTCATCGCGGCTGGCACGTGTCAGCAGATCAGACAGCCAGCCCCCGCGAGGAGCCGGTGCTGGCTCGGCGACAGGGCGGGCGGCCTCTTCGCGCGGCACTGATACAGCCGGACGAGGCACAGGACGAACCGCGGCAGGTGCAGGAGCCACATAAGGGGCTGCTGCAAAAGTGGCAGCCGCACGCGGGACCTCGGCAGCTTGCGCTGGCGACGCAACGGCGGGCCGCTCGTTCACACGGCCACGTGCAGGCTCCGGCGCTGCCACATCCAGATTGCGGCCTGAACGCGTGACAATGTCCGACAACTCGTTCAGGGCCTTGATCTGGTCACCCACGACACGGCGCATGGCTGTGGTGGCCTCTTGCGTCTCGCGCGGCATGTCGAGCACGCCCCGGCGCAATTCTGCCCGCGTGACTTCCAGCTCGCGCTGGATCTCGGCATTCATGGTGCGCAGGTCGGCAGCGGTCTGCTGGAACTGCTCTGTTGCTTTGGCAAGCCCGCCGCCGAGATCAACCGAGACGCTCTCATAGGCCGCTCGCAAGGCCGAAGCCGTGCGCTCGCGTTCCTTGCCGGTATTGGTTCTCACCGTCTCGAAATGGTCGGTGATGGCATGGGTCGTGGCTTCGGCGCTGTCTGCCAGCACCGTACCGATCTGGCGGGCGCGTGTTTCGGCAGCCTTCAGCGAATCCTCGACCAGCGCCGTGAATGAGCGTGTGATCGATTCCACATCGCCCGTCCGGGTCGAAATGGCTTCGAGCAGTTCCTCAAGCCCTTGCTTGCGCTCGGTGAGGGCACCGCCGACGCGGGCCTCGACCGTCTCGAGCTTCTGGGTGGCATCTGCCAGCGCCAGAAGATTGGCACGGGTCGACTCCGCCAGTGAACGTCCCTGGTCGCCAAGCTGGCCGACAAGGGTGGATGCCTGCTGGATGGCACCCGCCGAGACGCCCTTGAGCGCATCAACCTGCTGGGCAACCTGCGACGAGGCGCGGCTGGTCTCGTCAGACACCTCATTGAGGATGCCGGCCAGTTCCTTGACCCGCTCGCCAAGGCTGCTCTCGATCCCGGTCAGGTTGGAATTGGCACTGGTCACGATCTGCTGCATCAGGCGGTTTGCTTCGCCAAGGCGTTCGAGTGTCCCGCCCAATTCGGTGCGGATGCGCTCGTTGGTCTTGACCAATGTGCTGACCGAGCTGGCCGTGCCACTGTCGAGCACCTCGCGCAGCTGCTCCTGCGACTTTGCGAGGGCTGCCGACATGTCGCTGGTGCGCAGGCCAAGTTCGCTGGTGAGATTGCTGCTGGATGCCTGAAGCGCTGCGGTGATTTCCCCGCCCCGCTCACGCAGGCCATCGACAATGCTGGCACCACGGCTTTCGATCGTGCTGACGACAGCCTGGCCAATGGCCGCGATGTCGGTGGCGATCATCTCGCCGCGCTGGCCAAGGGCGGAGACAACGCCTGCACCCTTGTCGTCGAACAGCAGACGCAGTTCTTCGGCTCTTGCGCCAAGCGTCGCGGAAATGTTGTCCGACTTGGTCTGGAGCGTCTCTGCAATGAACTTGCTGCGCTCGTCCAGCGTGCCGGACACGGTGTCGAGCCGGTTCACGACGCGCTCCTCGAAGCGGGCGATCCGCAGGTCGAGGGTATCGGCAATCTGCAGCGCCCGGCCACCCAGCGTGTCGTTGATCTCGTCGGCCTTCGCAGACAGTGTCAGCGTCAGCGCTTCGCTCTTGGAGGTCACGACCGCGCCGATCTCGTCAGCCTTCGCCGCCAGCGCCTGCGTCACGTCGCGGCCACCTTCGGCCAGCACGCGCGCAATATCGACCGTCCGTTCGACAAGCGCTTCGTTCAGCACCTGTGCCCGGTTGCCAAGGTTGGTGTCGATGCGTGCAATCAGGCTGTCCAGCGAGTTGGCAATCTCGGCGCTCTTGGCTCCGGACCGGTCCTCGAAGGACTTGATCTGCGTTTCCATTGCCGCTGCTGCTTCGTTGGTGCGGGTAGCCAGCGTCATGGCTGCATTGTCCGTGCGCTGGGTCAGACGCTCGATCAGCTGGTCGCCTTCGGTGCTGAGCAGGGTTTCGATCTGCATCAGGCGCTTGCCCATCTCGTCGGTGAAGCGGGCGGAGTCGGTGGAAAGCTTCTCCGCCAGATAGCCCCCACGGTGGACCACGATGTCTTCGAGGCCATTCAGGCGATTGGCAAATGCGGTCTCCAGTTCCTTGCCGCGAATCTCGACATTCTGAAGAAGCGAAGCGCCATTGGCCGCGAGTGCTTCGTTCACGCGCGCACCCTGGCTGGCAAGCGCCACGACGATGTCGCGTCCCGTGCCGGCAATCAGATTGCGGGAGCTTTCGCTTTCGGTCGCAAGACGAAGCTGCATGGCCTGTGTTGCGGTTTCAAACATCTGCTGCGCTTCTGCAGTCTGCTTCGCCAGCGTGTCACGCAACGCGTCCGTGCGGCTGGCAAGCTCCTCGTTCATCGAGGTGCCATTGACGGTGAGCGTTTCGCGGATTCCTTCGCCTGTTTCAGCGAGTTGCCGTGTCAACGCACCGCCGCTTTCGGCAATCATGGCCGCCAGCTTCTGACCGTTGGTGTCGAATGTTGCGGTCACTTCGCTGGTGCGTGCGCCCAGAAGCGCCAAAAGGTCATCGCCCGCTGTGTTGAACTTGTCCTGGACGTGAATCCCATGTTCGCCAAGCCTGGCAATCAGCTGTTCGCCGGTTGCATTGAACCTATCGTGGACATCGCTGCCGCGCTCCTCGATCTGCGAGATCAGCAGCTTGCCGGTGGCATCGAAACGGTCATGGACATCCATGCCGCGCGCTGCGATCTGTGACATCAGCAGCATGCCGGTGGCACCAAACCTGTCATGAACCTCGGCACCGCGCTCGCCAATCTGCGAAATCAGCATCTTGCCGGTGGCATCGAACCGATCATGAACCTCGGCACCACGTTCGCCAATCTGCGAAATCAGCATCTTGCCCGTGGCATCGAAACGGTCATGAACCTCCGCGCCACGCTCCGTAATCTGCGACATCAGCATCATGCCGGTGGCATCGAACCTATCATGAACCTCAGAACCACGCTCGCCGATCTGCGCAATCAGCATCTTGCCCGTGGCATCGAAACGGTCATGAACTTCGGTTCCGCGTTCGCCAAGCAGAAGGATCAGGCTCTCGCCGGTCATGTTGAAGCGGTTCACGACCTCTTCGCCGCGCGTTGAAATGTCGGCACTGAGCTTCTGGCCGGTCTGGGCCAGCGTCTGATTGACTTCATTGGCACGCATCGCGATGGCCTGCGCCACCGTCTGCCCTGTTTCGGCAATGGTCCGTGTCACCTCGCGGGCACCGCCGGTAAGCCCTTCTGTCAGCACCGACCCGGTGCGCTCCAGCGAGGCCGTGATTTCCTGCGATTTGGCATCAAGCTGGGTCGTCACGTTCTGGGTGGTCTGCTCAAGCCGGGCGGCCACGTCCT
This sequence comes from Allobosea sp., assembly GCA_031375605.1. Classification (GTDB taxonomy): domain Bacteria; phylum Pseudomonadota; class Alphaproteobacteria; order Rhizobiales; family Beijerinckiaceae; genus Allobosea. The sequence goes on from JANMIB010000080.1 coordinate 5,845, forward strand.
GTGAACGGGCGTCGAGTTCGCTGGCCACGGTGAGGCTGGTGCGCTCCAGACGATCCGCGATTTCCGCAGAGCGATCATTCAGCGTCGCCGCCATCTTGCCGCTGGCCTGCTCGAGCCGCTGCGCAATTTCATTGGACCTGCCGTCCAGCGAGGCAGACACGGTTTCACTCGCCTTGGACAACCGTTCGCTGACCTCGCCGGATGTGATCTGCAGACGTTCGACCAGGTCCGAACCGCGGTTCGTGATCTCGTCGACCATGCGGTCCCCGGCGCGGCCAAGTGCACCCGTGATGTCGTCGCCCTTGCTGCCAAGCGCCCCGGTCACACGGTCACCGGCACTGTTGACGGCTTCGGCAATGGATTTGCTCGCGGTTTCAAGGTCGCGGGACAGATTTTCGTGGGCACCGGTGATCGACTGTTTCACGCGCTCGGAGTTCGAGACAATGGATTCCCGCTGCGTGACCAGTTCGTCGATCAGCGCACGCAACCGCACTTCGTTGTCGGAATAGGCGCGCTCAAGCGTCGAGATTTCGGACCGCACGATGGTTTCAAGTTCGCCTGCACGGGCAACAGCCCGCTCGATGCCATCGCCCATTGCCGCAACTTCGCGCCGGATGGCCTGCGACAATGACACGATGGAATCGGTCGCCACCGTTTCAGGTTGGGAGAGGCGCAAGGCCACGTTGGTCATGGCGCGCGAGGACAGGCGCATCTCGCTGACACGGACATAGATGCCAGCCAGCGCAAACATCAGCAAGACAGGCAGCAGCAGCACGGCGGTCAGGATGGCCCACTGGCCCGGATTGAAAGCCAGAACAGCGCTCAGTGCGCCCTCGAGCCCTTCATGCTGGGCGAACAGCGTGACACCGATGCCGCCGGCCCAGAGCAGCGAACCGAGTGACGCCATCCAGTAAGGACGGCGAGACGGCCTGGTCGAAAACGCCTGCACAAGGTCGCTCATGGTCCGGCCGTCATCATTGGCCACGCGGCTGGTGTCGGGTGCAACAACAGCTTGCTGCAGCGCGGCTGGCGGCGCAACGCTGGCAGAAGATGCACTTGCAGCAGATGAACTGCCTGCGGAAGATGACAAAGCTGGACCAGCACCGACCGGCGGAAGCGATGCAACTTCCGGCATGGGAAGCGGCGAGGGACGAGGGTCAAACTGTGCAGCGAGCGGATCACGCACGGATGGCATGCGAATGTCAGCAGGCCCGCTGATTTCCTCATGCCGGGATGTATCCACCATGGTTGCCGTGTGAGGGGTCAGATTGTCGAGTTTCAGAGCCTCTTCGATCGCTGACAGCGCCTCTTCTGTCGGATCTTTCAGCTTTTTTCCCTTGGACATGAGAGCCGCCTTTGTCACGCCACACCACCACGCACGGATATTGTGCGTTCGTTTACCACTTTTAAAGGTAAATGACCGGACGCCATAAAGAAACCGCCAGCCGCCAAACTTTGTCAAACGTCGTTAACGGGTTGATCACCATACGCAGGGACATTCTGCAGGAAGGTGCGCAGCCTCCTGTGTCAGAGGCCTTGAGCCACGGAGATCTGATTGATGAGCGGGCCAACATCCGGCATGAAGGACATTCCCGCCATCGACATGGTCTATCTGGCCAGGCAGACCGGCGCAGATCACGATCTAGAGCAGGAATTGCTCGCCCTGTTCGCCGACCAGTGCATCAAGCATCTGGCCATCTTGCACGGCGACACCGCGAAGCTCGGCATAGATGCTGCACACACTCTCAAGGGTGCAGCCAGGGCCATCGGTGCGTGGAACGTGGCCGATGCTGCGGAAAAGGTCGAGGAAGCACTTACCCGGCACGCCGCCACCGACGAGCTTGGGCAATTGTCCCGTGCGGCAGATGAAGCGCGGGCAGCCATTGCCGCGATGCGCGATGCAGCCTGACAGGTATGAGCTCTGCTGCGACAAGAATGGCGGATGATGAGGACATGACACCATCTTGACGTCATGGTCATGGCAAGGCATTGCGCCTGAATGGCGTGCCGTCCGGATCACGCGATGATGGAATGGACCATGGCCAAGATCACCTTCATTGATGCAACGGGTGTCTCCCGCACGGTTGAAGCCGACAACGGCGCGACCGTCATGGAAGCTGCGATCAAGAACTCCATTCCGGGCATCGAGGCCGAGTGCGGCGGGGCCTGCGCCTGCGCCACATGTCATGTCTATGTGGCTGATGCATGGGCCGGAACGGTGGGCAAAGCCGAGCCAATGGAAGAAGACATGCTCGATTTTGCGTTTGATGTCCGCCCGACCTCGCGACTGTCCTGCCAGATCAGGATCAAGGACGGACTTGACGGGCTTGTGGTCCAGACCCCCGCCAAGCAGGGCTGATCATCCTTCAGCCTACAAAAGCCGCCCACCTGCGAGCGAAATGCCGCCGAACACAATGAGCATGGCGGCAGCCAGGCAAGCCAGCGCAAGCAGGATGGACCCTCCATGTGCCTCCGGGTGATCCTCGAACGGAGCGACAGGCTTGTGGCCTGTGACCATGGCCGTGATGATGCGGTCGCTTCCGAAAGCATGATACAGCGCGTTGGCTGTGACATGGAGAGCCACAAGCGCGATGATCACGTTGAAACCGTAGGAATGCAGTTTCTGGATCTGCTTGGTCAGCGTTTCGTTGTCAAGGATCAGCCGCTGCAATGGCCCTGCTGCCAGGTCATTGTGCTCAAGCGTGAACAGCCCGAGCGTACCCTGAGCCATGACCATGCAGATCAACACGACGATCATCCATGATCCGGCGGGATTGTGCCCCAGAAAGTGTCTCGGCTGCCCGCTGAATGTGTCTTTCAGGTAAACCAGCGCAGTCCACGGCCACCTGATGAAGGCGCTGAAGCGCGAGGTTGTGCCACCGACAAAGCCCCAAAGGATGCGGAACACCAACAAAACCAGAATGGCCATGCCATTCCAGCGGTGCCAGCGCAGTGTCGGATCACCCAGCTTGCCTGCATATTCAAACGAAACCCACGCGCTGATGATGCAGAATACCAGTGACCAGTGAAACACGCGCGTGGGGAGATCCCACGCACGGACTGTTTCCGGTTCAATGAAGCTGCTTGCCTCAACAGTCATGATGAGATCCGCATCAGCGCCAGGCGGTCAAAAACCATGCTCACCGCGCGCGGTAAGAGGTATGGCAGGTTCCGCAATTGCCAAGAACCTTCGGCATCTCGGTCTTGAATGTGGCCTCATTGGTGATTGAGGTCATGGCAGCCTTGGAATCAGCCTCGAACTTCGTGAAGATTGCGTTGAACTTGCCCTTTTCCTGCCAGATCAGCGGCAGGGCCTTGGTGTCACCACCGGTCTGCGAATCATCCGGGAACAAGGCTGGCAACTTGGGAGCGCCCTCTGCGAAAACCTTCAGCGAAGCCTGCACGACAGCCAGATCGAAAGGCTGTTCACCGCGCAGCATGAGGCCAGGGGCACGCACGGCCGTGCCGAAGGTCTTGAGAATATCCTTGCGGGATTGGATAGCCGCGGATTGGGCAACAGCAGCAGTGACGCCGACCGAAACAAGTGCGGCGGCGATGACAAGACGACCAATCATGAAGTTCTCCCGAACGGCTGAAACAGACCACCGAAAACCGGCATCTGCTGATGCAAGACTGCAGATACATCAGGGCACGGCTTCAGCCAGACCGCCACTCCCAAATTCGTGACCGGCATCTGCATTTTTGCAAATGAGAACTGTCTCAAACGCAAGATCAGGCGCTGGCTGCGCCTGCGATCAACTTACGCAGCTTGGGTGCCGTGGCGGGCATCTGCACATCTGTCGATTTCCCCGCGCGTGTCAGAGCATCCGTGATCGCGTTCATCACAGCTGGGCAGGCCCCGATGGCGCCCGCTTCGCCGGCACCCTTGACCCCCAGGGCGTTCGTCACACAACGCACATTGCGTGTCTCGAACGAGAAGTTGGGCGCATCCGCCGCGCGTGGCATGGCGTAGTCCATGTAGCTCGCCGTCAGCATCTGCCCGCTGTCATCGAACTTCACCTCTTCCATCAGCGCCTGGCCAATGCCCTGCACGGCACCGCCATGCACCTGCCCTGCCAGCATCAGTGGATTGAGTGTATCGCCGAAATCATCGACCACGCTGTAGGTGATGATGCGGGTTGCGCCGGTGTCGACATCGATCTCGACTTCGGCCACGTGGGTTCCATTCGGGTAGGTTGCTTCCGGCGGCTTCCAGGTGTCCTTCACGGTCAGCAGATCAGGCCCGGCACCGGGCAAAGCTGCGATTTCGCCAAAGGACAGCGCCTTGTCGGTCCCGGCGATGCGCACGCAGCCATTGCTGATCTCCAGATCGGCCATGGCCGTTTCCAGCTTCTCCGCCGCCAGTTTCTTCAGATTGTCGGCCATCTTGCGCGACGCGTGGGCCAGCGCCGAACCACCCACGGGGATCGAGCGTGAACCGCCCGTGCCGGAGCCATGTTCGATCTGATCCGTGTCGCCCTGCAGCACGCGAATTTTCTCAGGGGGAAGATCGAGTTCTTGCGACACAAGCTGGATATAGGCAGTTTCGTGCCCCTGCCCGTTGGACTGCGTGCCGATCTTCACCGTCGCCGAGCCGTCAGCCTCGATCGTGACCCAGGCGCTTTCAGGCCCGCCGCCACCGCACGCTTCGATATAGACAGCCATGCCGATGCCGCGAAGCTTGCCTGTCTTCGCCGCAGCCTTGGCGCGTGCGCCGAATGTTGACCAGCCAGCCCTGTCCATGGCCTGCCGCATATGACCCTCGAACTCGCCGGAATCATAGGTCGGCCCGGTCTGGGTCTTGTAGGGCATCTGGCCTGGCTTGACGAAGTTCTGGGCGCGCACGGCTTCCGGCTTGCGGGCCGTCTGGCGCGCCACCTCGTCAACCAGCCGCTCGATCAGGTAGGCCGCCTCGGGCCGCCCTGCCCCGCGATAGGCATCGACGGGCGTTGTGTTGGTCAGCACACCGCGAAACAGCACATGAACAGCCGGGATGTCGTAGCAGCCCTGCGTCATCGTGGTGCCGACCCAGGGGATGAACGGCGCATATTGCGACAGGGTTGCGCCCATGTCCGCATCCATCTCGACCTTGAGGCCGATGAACTTGCCTTTCGCATCCAGCGCCATGGTGGCTGTGGCGAGGTTGGCGCGGCCATGGGTGTCGGCCAGGAAATGCTCGGTCCGGTCGGAAACCCAGCGCACCGGACGCTTGAGCTTTTCAGCCGCCACCAGCACCAGCGGGCATTCGCTGAACAGGAAGATCTTGGTGCCGAACCCACCGCCCACATCGGGTGTGATCACCCGCATGCGGGACGGGTCGATCTTGAAAACGGAGTTGCACAGCAAATCACGCACACCGTGGCTGCCTTGGCTGCCAAGCGTCAGCGTATAACGCTTGGTCTTCGCATCATATTCCGCTAGCGCCGCACGGGTTTCCATGTAGCTCGACACAAGCCGGTTGTTGGCAATGGTCATGGAAACGGTCTTTGCAGCCTTGGCAAATGCCGCGTCGGCCTTGTCTTTGTTGCCCTGCTGCGCCACGAACGCGATATTGCCCGGTCTGTCGGCCCAGACCTGCGGCGCACCCTTGGCAATGGCGTTCGCGATGCCTGTGACAGCAGGCTTGACCACATAATCGACCATGACAGCCTCGGCGGCATCGCGCGCCTGCTCGACCGTTTCGGCCACAACAAAGGCAATCGCCTCACCCACATGGCGCACGGTGTCCTTTGGCAGGACGGGGCGTGGTGTCGGCTTCACCATCGTGCCATCGACCTGCATGATCACGCCCTTGCAAGGCAGATCACCCAGATGCGCGATGTCCTCATGTGTGAGGATCAGTTTCACGCCCTTCATGGCACGCGCCGCTGCCAGATCACCAAACGTGAAGCCAGCATGCGCATGAGGGCTGCGGACGACGATGGAATGAAGTGCCCTGTCGGCAGCGATGTCCGAGGTATATCGTCCGGCACCGGTGATGAAGCGCTTGTCTTCAACACGGCGAACAGGCTGGCCAACGCCAAATTTCATCGGTTTCATATGACGGCTGATCCCAAAATCACATTGCAAGGCTTATAATATCGTCAGCAATTCGGCGCGCACCGCAAGCCCGCTTTTCGCACTGCGTCCATGTGTCAGCGGCTGTGCAGCATTTCGTGCAGGAGAAGTTCACTTTGACACGGTGAAATTCACTTTCACAAGGTGAGGTCCACAGTCAGAATGGCGATGCCCTCATGCCTCACCCGCGTTCAACCTTGCCACCCGACATGAACCAGTCCTTGAAGCCGCCGATGTAGTGCGTGTCGGCGTCAAGCCCTGCAGCCCGCGCCAGATCGAGTGCACGGAGCGACCGCACACCCGCGGCACAGGAAAACACGAGGCGCTTGCCCGGCTCGACCGGCAAGGCGGACGCGTCGAACTGGGAAAGCGGCATCAGGATGGATCCAGGAATATGCCCCATCTCGAACTCGTGGGGCTCGCGCACATCCACCAGAAGGATGTTGCCGGCAGCCAGGCCCTCGCTGACCTGTTCCATCGTCCAGTCATGTCTCATCCGCTGCGCTCCACCTGTGCCCGCCTGCCATGCCTGCATGCTGCTCCACCGTGCAGGATGCCATTGTTTGCGGCCCAGATCACCCCTGCGTCATCAGGCAATCCAGATCAATCTGACTGGCCCCATTTACGATACAGACGTATTTTTATGAAATACTCATTTTTTGACACTAAATGTATCGGCATGAGCAACATGAAAACGTCATTGCCTTCGAAGGTATCGCAATCAGTGGAGCGGATCAGGCAGCTTGATCCATCCGCTCAACCTGATGCGAAACTTGACAGGCTCGAACTGGCAGCACGCCTTCTGGGTGGCAATCGCCGCAAGAGCCAGCGCCTGCCTGTGCGCAAGCGGGCCAGCATCACCCTTGATGGACATTCCCACGACAGTGCCACCATCGACATCGGCGAACATGGTTTCATGCTGGATCGCCCTGCCAAAATCACGGACGGCGTGATGGCCTCGCCTGCCCGCGTGACGATTGATCAGCTTGGCATGCTCGAAACCGAACTTGTGGGCTGGACACGCAAGACCTTGTCATTCCGCCTCACGAACAGTCAGGATGGCATTGCTGCGGCCAGAAAAACGGCCCTGGTCAGCACCTTGCAGCGTCAGGCCACAAAGGATGTTGCGCGGGCCCGCCAATTCGCCTCTGAAATCTCCTTCGCGTTCGTGCGAGCTGTCAACCACTGCAAGGTATCCCTAGCCCAGCTTTGCTCATCCGATCTGAAGGCGATCAAAGGAACCAATCCAGCCCAGCACGAACACCCCGCACAACACTGGTTCGATGCAAACCTGCCGGACATCATGGCGCGTCATTTTCGGCCAGAGGCGAACATGGCCTATGTTGTGGCAACGGACAGAAACGGGTTTGTACCGGTTCACCAGCCTGCGTTTGCAATGCCGCAACGCGCAGATGACATCTTGTTCAACCACAGCTTCTCACGGCATTGCCGGATATATGAGGATCGATGGACACTGATAGCCGCGAGATTTTCCGCTCAGCCTGCCATTCAGGCCCGCCAGCGCGACATGCCAACAGGGCTTGGTGCGCTTGTCAGGAATGTCTCGGCCCCGGTCAGGGTCATGAACCATCACTGGGGGGCAGCCCAGATCGGCACCATCATGGATGAGCCCTGAACCCTTGCAAGCAGACCGGTGCGATCAACCCAGTGGCGGGATGCGCAACACCCAGCCTGGCATGATCAGGTCGGGGTTTTTCACCGGAGGCGAGTTGGCGGCAACGATCTCGGTGTATTTTGGACCCTTGCCCTTGCCATAGTGGGTTTCGGCGATCTTCCAGAGCGTGTCACCCTTCTGGACAGTATACATCTTGGACGCAGCGACCTCGCTGTTGATCAGCAGATTGCTTTCGACCTCACCCACGCCAACCGTATTTCCGAGTGCGAGAATGATTTTTTCCGCTTCCTCGGTGGTCATAGCAGCGCCTGAAACACTGACCTTGTCGCCATTCACGGTCACTTGCACGTCAGCAGGCAATCCATGACTGGCAAGTTCCTTCTGCAGGGTTTCTGCGCTTGCGGCCTGGGCAGGGCTTGCGCCGAAAATCTTGGCACCAGCATCCTTGATGAATTTGAAAAGTCCCATGTCGTCCTCCAGTGAATTGTTCTTGGGCTGCAATCAAGCACAGGCACCCAACACGCGGCAAGGCTTTCCGGTTCCCCTCATGATGAAGCCTGTGCAGCTTTCACACCGGATGCGAATGACGTGTTTGTGAAACCCGCATCTCCTCCATCATCTTGCAAGGACACACGGTGGCCCCATTTCCAGATGACTGGGTACCAGCAAGGCATTGGTCCACCACGCCGGTCCGGACTTTTGTCACATCAGGGAGGGTCACGAACATGCACGCCATACTCGATACGCTCCGCGAAGGTTTCACTCCCTATCTGGCGTTTGGCATGGCTTTTTCAGCCGCAAGCGTCTGGGCGGCCGTTAAGGCCATCGGCGCAGAACCTGACAAGGCACCCGGCGAGCCTCGTTCCTGAAAACCAGCAAGCCGCTGCCTGAGAGCCGGCAACCCTCTGCATGGTGAGCGGCGCAGGACCGGCCTTAAATCCATGATGTCAGAAAAACGGTTGCTCCCGTCACAGGCGGTGGCTATGTCCCGTGCAGACCACGCGGATTGCACAGACAACATGTGCCAGATGCGCTGACGTTTGCACCCGCGACGCTCCCATCCCATCAGGAAACCGTTTCATGTCACTGTCACTCAACGCAGCGCAGAGCATTGTCACCGCAACGCTTGCCGAAGCCCGCGCCAAAAACATGAAAGCACTCGCCATCATGGTGTTTGATGAGCGTGGTGCCCTGAAGGTCTGCGCCTGTGAAGATGGCACGAGCCTGAAGCGCGGCGACATCGCGCGCGGCAAGGCCCTGGGTGCACTCTCGCTCGGCATCGGTTCGCGCGCCATCCAGCGCATGGCTGATGAACGCCCGCACTTCGTCACGGCAGCCACCCACGCCATCGGCGGAACATTGATTCCGGTGGCCGGCGGCGTGCTCATCCGCGATACGAACGGCGGCGTGATCGGTGCCATCGGCGTGTCCGGCGACACATCCGACAATGACGAGCTTGCTGCCATGACCGGCATCGCAGCCGCAGGCCTCAAGGGCGATCCGGGCGTCTGATCTTCAGGGGATCATGGCAACATGGGTGGGAAGCTCGTCTTCCGTGCCCATCACCTTGTCGCGCAACTCCGCCAACGCGCCGTCAAGCGGGTTGAATGTGAACCGGACCGTGCTCTTGCCAGCTTCGACGGCAACGGCACGGAACAGCACATTGGCTTTCAGGATGTCTGTTTCCTCGCCATTGACAGTCGCGCTCCACCACGGATGCCAGACATCGTTGAGCACCACGAAACCCGCCTGCGATGCCTCGATGTCGATGACCACCTCGGTGTTGGCGTAGCTGCGAATCATAACCTTCGCGTCAACTTTGCCTTTGCTCGTCATGACGACCGCATCGGGCACGGCCTGCAGAAGAAGTGTCTTTTTCGGATCAAACCCGGCCGGAAAACCCGTTTCGCGCAACGCGTCGAAATCGGCGAGCTGCCAGGACGCGACGAACATGGCACGCGGCAGCGCGGCGCGGTTCTCATAGACATAGGCATCGCGCGTGCGGTTCAGCAGCACGAGATCGCCCGGCACCAGCCGCTTGTCGATCTGCTCGACGGGCACCGATGACACCACATAGCGCAATCCCAGCAGATCAGCGAATGTCGAGCGGTAGGACGGGAACATGGCCGTGAATGTCCGGTCCTTCGCAGCGCCCATATGGTCGCGCGCGCCAGTGGCCTCCGTATAGTCAGCAAGGTGAAGCGGATTG
>JANMIB010000081.1:0-2636 GCA_031375605.1 Allobosea sp.
CATCAAGCCCGGTGACAGGGTCTTGCCCGAGGATCTTGACGCCGGGCTGGCTTCCGCCCTCGCCGCCTGCCTCGCCATCGGCAGATGGCGCAGCCATCGGCCTCGTGTAGCGACATTCGGGGTAGTTCGAGCAGCCGATGAAGCCCCCCGTCTTGGAAAACCTCAAACCCAACCGCCCCGTGCCGCAGGTCTGGCACAAGCGCGGATCAACCCCGTCGGCTCGTGCCGGAAACAGGTGCGGGCCCAGAGCCTCGTCGAGCTTGTCGATGACCTCGGTGGTGCGCAGATCCTTGGCACCCGCTATCGCTTTCGAGAAATCCTCCCAGAAGGCACGCATGATCTCCTTCCAGTCGACCTCGTGGTTGGAAATCCGGTCGAGATCGTTTTCAAGCGAGGCCGTGAAGTCATATTCGACATAACGCGCGAAGAAACTCTCGAGGAAGGATGACAGCACCCGCCCCGTGTCGTTCGGCACCAGCCGCTTCTTGTCGATGGCGACATATTCTCGGTCGCGCAGCACCTGCAGCACCGACGCATAGGTCGAGGGCCTGCCGATGCCGAGTTCTTCCATGCGCTTCACCAGGCTGGCTTCGGAGAAACGCGGCGGCGGCTCGGTGAAGCTCTGCGTGGCGTTGATCTCCTTGGCGCGCAGGTTCTCCGCCGTGGTCATCTGCGGCAAGCGGCGCGAATCCTCGTCATCCTCATCATCGAGGCCTTCCTGGTAGACCTTGAGGAAGCCGTCGAAGAGCACGACCTGACCTGTGGCGCGCAGGTCAAGCGTCCGGCCTCCAGCCTTGGCGGTGATCTCGACCGTGGTGCGCTCCAACTGGGCGCTTTCCATCTGGCTGGCAATGGTCCGCATCCAGATCAGCTCATAGAGCTTGGCCTGGTCCGGTTCGAGCTGGCGGATGACATAGGCCGGCAGGCGGCCCATGTCGGTCGGGCGGATGGCCTCGTGTGCTTCCTGGGCGTTCTTGGCCTTGGTCGTGTATTTCCGCGGCACATCAGGCACGTAGCCAGCGCCGAACTCCTTGCCGATCACGCGGCGTGCAGCAGCGATGGCCGAGCCGTCCATGTCCACGCCATCGGTTCGCATGTAGGTGATCAGACCGACAGTTTCACCACCGATGTCAACGCCTTCATAAAGCCGTTGCGCCAGTTGCATGGTTCGGGCAGGCGCAAAACCGAGCTTTCGGGAGGCTTCCTGCTGCAGCGCCGATGTCTGGAACGGCGGTGAAGGGTGACGCCTCACAGGCTTGGCCTCGATGCTGGCAACCTCGAAGGTCGCAGCCTCCAGCGCAGCCTTGAAGGCATGGGCTTCGGTTGCTGTACCGACATCGAGCCGGTTGATCTTCTTGCCGTCAGCACCAACCAGCCGCGCCTCGAACTGGTGACCACGCAAGGTCGCCAGCTGGGCGGTCATGGTCCAGTATTCTCGCGCCCGGAAGGCTTCGATCTCACGCTCGCGGTCACAGACCAGCCGAAGCGCCACCGATTGAACCCGCCCTGCAGATTTCGCGCCCGGCAGCTTGCGCCACAGCACGGGCGACAGCGTGAAGCCGACCAGATAATCCAGCGCGCGGCGCGCCAGATAGGCATCGACGAGGGCACCATCGATCTCACGCGGGGCCTTCAGCGCGGCGGTCACACTCTCCTTGGTGATGGAGTTGAAGGTCACGCGCTCCACGGGTACGCCCTTGAGCACTCTCTTCTCATTGAGCGCCTGCAGCACATGCCAGGAAATCGCCTCTCCTTCCCTGTCCGGATCGGTTGCAAGGATCAGGCGCTCGGCACCCTTCACGGCCTTGGCAATCTCGGACAGTTGCTTTGCCCCGCGCCCCTCCAGCGCCCAGATCATCGCAAAATCCTTCTCGGGGTCGACCGAGCCATCTTTTGGCGGCAAATCACGGATATGCCCGAACGACGCCACGACATGATAGTCGGAGCCGAGATACTTGTTGATCGTCTTCGCCTTGGCTGGCGACTCAACAACGAGCACTTTCATGGACGTAAGGGTACTTCCTGCAAGGGAGATCAAAGTCGGCAGCGCTTGCGGCGCGTGCCGACTGCCCGGTTCACGAGCGGGCCGCAAACTGGTGCAAGGCCAATCAGATGTCAATTGAACGTGAGAACGCAACAAGGACGCAGTGCCGCATGGCCTGTTACTTGAATGTTCATCCTGACAATATAAGTTAGCTCCGTAAGGAGATTCACGTAATGCCACGCGATCCACTCCACAGACTTCTGGTGATCAATCTGCTCAGCGGGGCCGCTATCGGCCTTGTTTTCGTGGCAGGCCTGTTGTGGACCGATGCGTACGGCTTGCGGAGCCTCATTATGCGTGATCAGGATGGTCTGGTTGCCTTGTTCGCCTTGTGTGCAGGTTGCATCATCACCGCATCCAGCGTCGTTGCTGGCTCAGCCATCATGATGAATAGCAAGTCGCGCGATGACGACGATGATCGCGGCGGCGGGCCTGGTATCCGTGAACTGGTGCCTATCCGCGTCAAGGTAAAGCGCTGACACATTTCTACTCAGTCGCTCCCAACAATCCTCATCCTTGTAAGTTTGATTTGTCTGAACGTGGTATCGATACGCGTTCGGCATCGGGTGTGATCCCGTCTCATCCTTGGGTG
>JANMIB010000137.1:0-1778 GCA_031375605.1 Allobosea sp.
CTGGAACATCATGTTCATCGGGCTCTCGTAGGGCGGCATGCCCGCGAGGTCTTGGCCGTTGAGCACGATGCTGCCGGAAGTCGGCGTCTCGAAGCCGGCCAGCATGCGCAGCAGCGTGGTCTTGCCGCAGCCCGATGAGCCGAGCAGCGCGAAGATTTCGCCCTTGTCGATGTCGATGCTGACGTTGTTGACGGCCTTGTAGCCGCTGAAGTCCTTGACGACGTTGCGGATCTGAAGAAACGCTTCTGCAGCCATCACGCGCTTTCCAGGGTCATCACAAACCGGTCTTGAACGAGGTGTAAGTGCGCGTCATCAAACGCCGGATGTCGTTGTTGATCGCGTCGGGCACCGACATCTTCTTCATCTCGGCCTCGCTCGGGAACACGGTCGGGTCGTTCGCCACTTCGGGCTTGATGAACTTGCGTGATTCCTTGTTCGGGTTGGCGTAGAACACTTTGTTGGTGATGCTCGCGTGCACCTCGGGGCGCAGGATGTAGTTGATGAACTTGTGCGCATTGCCCGGGTGCGGCGCGTCGGCCGGGATCACCATCGTGTCGAAGAACAGCAGGCCGCCGGTCTTGGGCAGCAGCGCTTCGATCTTCTGCCCGGTCTTGCCTTCGATCGCTCGGTTCTTGGCGATGTTGATATCACCCGACCAGCCGAGTGCCACACAGATCGAGCCGCCAGCCATGTCGTTGATGTAACCCGACGCGCTGAACAGCGTAACGCCAGGCCGGATCGACTTGAGCAGCGCGGTCACGGCGGCATAGTCGCCGGGGTTCTTGCTGTAGGCGGGCTTGCCCAGGTACCAGAGCGCAGCCGGTACGACCTCGGTCGCCGAGTCAAGGAAAGACACGCCGCAGGACTTCAGCTTGGTGATGTACTCGGGCTTGAAGACCAGATCCCAGGCGTTGTCGGGCATCGGCATATTGCCTAAAGCCGCCTTGACCTTGTCGACGTTGATGCCCACGGTGGTGAAGCCCCACAGCCAGTTCACCATGAAGTTGTTGCCCGCGTCCATGGTGGCCAACTGGCCCTGCACCGCCGGGTCGAGGTTCTTCAGGTTCGGGATCTTGCTCTTGTCCAGCTTGGCCAGCAGGCTGCCGTCGATCTGCAGCTTGGCCCAGTTGGATGACGGCACGACGATGTCGTAGCCGCTCTTGCCTGCCACCAGCTTGGCGTGCACGATCTCGTTGTTGTCGAAGTTGTCGTAGCGGACCTTGATGCCCGTTTCCTTCTCGAAGTTCCTGATCGTGTCTTCGGCGATGTAGTCGGACCAGTTGTAGATGTTGAGGACCTTCTCCTCCTCCTGGGCCTGGGCCGTGCCCAGCGGCAGCAGGGCGGCCAGCGCCAGCGCGCCGCGCGTGGCCATCGAGAGCCGGGACGTCCGATTCATACAGCGATCCTCCGAGGGGATGGGTTGCAAGGGTTGGGGGGAGTCTAAGCAGGCCAGAGGCCGCGGCTGATCAGGGGATGCCAGTGCATGAGGGCCACAGCCGTCACATCCAGCCGGCGCGGCGGGCGTCGGCCAGGGTCAGGTCGAGGCAGCGGCGGATCAGCGCCACCATCTCGTCGATCTGCCCGCGGGTGATGACCAGTGGCGGCGCGATGATCATGCGGCTGCCCACGGCGCGCATGATCAGGCCGTTGGCAAAGCAGTGGCCGCGGCAGACCATGCCGATGCCGACGGCGGCATCGAACGGTGTCAGCTTGGCTTTGTCCTTGACCAGCAACAGGGCTCCCATCAGGCCGCAGGTTTCGGCCGCACCCACCAGCGG